>DASTDQ010000174.1:0-14513 GCA_035710305.1 Vicinamibacterales bacterium
TCCGCGTGCCCTCGGCTGCGACTCCCTCTATCTGCCGCGTGCCCAGCTGCTCGGTCGATATTTCCGAGACGCCTCCGGACAACTGCGACGTGATCGCCTTGCCCAGCTTGGGTATCGTGCCAAGAAGCGCCTGGCGATCGATCAACTTGGCCTTCTCGAGCTCTATTGTCTCGACCTTCGTGAGCTCCACGGTGTTCTTCGTCTCGATCTTCGTGAGCTCCACGATCTTCTTCGTCCCGACGTCGCTCCGGTGCGCGATCTTCAGTCGCGCGTCGAGCGTGTAGTTCATGCCGGTCACCGGATCGGTGATCGTCACCAGACTGGGCGGTTCGCTCTGAAGCGCCGCCAGCGGTCCGAGAAGCGCGACTTCCTGCTCCCGCCGGGTGCGTCCCTGGCTGTCTCTGGCGATCGCCGACGAGAAGCGGCGCTCGATCCGATTGCCGTCGGAGAGCACCTGCACGAACTCCGTCACCGCGTCGGCCGAGAACGGCGCGTTGCGGACCTCGGCCTTCGACGAGAACGGCTGCGCCTCGAGCACTTCCATGTCGATCACGTAGAACGGCGTGCCGTCCATGGCGATACGAGTGAGCTTTTGCGCGTCGAGCTCCGACGGCGAGAGCGCGGCTGCGAGGACGACGGCGAGTGCTGCCCGGTTCATTCTCATGTTCTGTCTCCGTACCGATGTGTGGTTGTTCACAACGACACCCTGAAGGCGCGCGCCACGCCGTCTTCGCCCACGAGCACCTCGAGATCGACGCTGTCCGGCTGAGGCTGCGCGAGCGAGCGGATGCCGAGCGCCGAGAGCGTCGAGCCGGCCACGCGCATCCGTACGACTCGAACGGGCTCGCCCTCGGTCAGCGGCTCCCCGACCATGACGAGCGTGGCCTGTTCAACGCGCACGGTGTGCGCGGCGTCGCCGGGCCCGACGGGACGCGCGGTCAGGTTGACCCCCCGCACGCTCCCGGCCCCGGACAGCCCGACGGGATCGGCCGGCAACGCCGGCAGGTCGCCGGGATCCCGCAGCCGGTCCAGAGAGAGCGCGCCGACCAGTCCGGCGCCTGCCGCCACGGCGGCCGCCCCACGAACGAAGCCGCGCGTCCGGGACCGGTTGCGCGGTGCGTGGGCCGCGTCCCAGGCCGCCATAACCGCGGCTTCGACGTGGGGCGGCGTCTCGACATCGGCCTCGATCTGCGCCAGCGCCCGCAGCCGGCTGGCCAGCGTCTCGTCGTCTCTCGAAGTCACGCTCATGTTTCACACCTCAGGGTTCTCGTGGACGGTTTCAACTCAACCCGTAGTGCCGACGACAGCCTTTCGACCGCACTTTCGCGGCCGCGACAACGGAGCGGCCGCTACGAATCCAGGAGATACGCTCCACTAGACGCCGCCGCCACTTTGGTGCACGCGGCCGATCGCCGCATCTTCTGCGCCAGGAGCTGCCGCGCCCGATGGAGGCGGGACCGCACGGTGCCAACCGCGCAGCCGATCGCCGTGGCCGTCTCGGCATAGCTCACGTCCTGGAGATCGCACAGCACGATCACCTCGCGGTAGCGTGCCGGCAGCGTCAGAATGGCCGCTCGCAGCTCGCGCACCTCGCACGCTCGTACGAGCTCGCCGGCCACGACTCCTCCGTCGGTCAGCCCACGGGCATCCAGGGCCCTGTTGTCGACCGCAACGAAGAGCCGGTCCCGCAGCAGCCGCCGGCGTGTGTGGTGGCGTGCCGACCCGTAGAGATAGCTCGTGAGCGACGCGCGAGCCGCGTCGTACCGGGAGGCGTGGCGCATCAGCGCCAGGAACACGTCCTGCACGACGTCCTCCGCCATCTGGCTCGACCCGGTCATCAGCCTCGCGAACCGGTAGATGGTCGCTTGATGCCGGCGATACAGTGCGGCGAAGGCGTCGCGGTCCCCCGCGGCGGCGCGGCTCATGAGATCGACGTCGGAATCGCCGCCCGCATCGGCCATGTGCCACGTGATTGCGGCGGCGGACAGAATGGTTCCAGGAATGTCAGCCACGGTCGTCCAGCGCCAGTCCTGGCTGCTTAGACGCGGGGCGACGGGGACTGGCTCGGGAACAGCCTCTCGAAATTGCCTCCGAAGATGAGCGCCTGATCGCCCGTCGTGATGCCGGCCGCAGCCGCGGCGGCTCGTTGAGACTCGTAGACGCCGCGCTGCCAGCCGCGCGGGAAGAACGACGAGTCAGTGCCGAAGAGCAGTCTCGACGGGCCGAGCACGGAAACGGCGGCCTCGAAGACACGGGCGAGGGTGAGCTCGGGCGCGTACCGAATCCAGCTGTTCGAGCTCGACGTGTCCACGTACACGTTGGCGGACGCATCGGCGGCCATGAGCGTTTCGCGAAGCAGCCCGGCGCCGAAATGCGGAATGATGAACGGCACGCGCGGGAACGTCAGCGCGAGCCTGGCGACTCCCAGCGGATCGCCCAGCCGCAGATCGAACCGGCTGGCGAGGCCGAGCTTCTTGCGCACCCCGACCGACAGCACGCCGCAGTGAACGAAGATCGCCGTACCCGGCAGGGACACCGCGACATCGACGATCCGTTCGATCCGAGGGTCGGTGAGCGCCACGTGATGCATCGCTGGGAAGAGGCACACGACGCGCAGCCCCAGCGTGGCCACGGCATGCCTGACGCGGTCGGGCGCGTCCTCGGCCGACGGGTCGATCATGAAGAAGCCGACGAACCGGCCGGGATGCCGCGCGACCGCGGATGCGACCGATCCTTCGTCGCCGGGGATGCTCGCGATGAGAGCCGAGCGCGCGACGCCGCGCTCGTCGAGCTCCTTCACCCACCGATCCGCCAGCGCTTCGGGTTCCGCCGGATCGTCCCACTGGAGCTCGCCGCACAACGAGGCGACCGTGTCGCCGCGCCCCCGCTGGCGGGACAGCGCGGCCAGGAATTGCGTGGAGAAGAAGTGGCAATGGCTATCGCAGATCATGAAGCGTTCTTCTCCACCATACCCCGGTCAGGACCAGCGCGGCCAGAACCAGGCCGATTGACAGGCCAATCCAGAGCCCGGCCACGCCCCACCCGAGGAGGAAGCACAGAGCGTAGCCAACGGGCAGGCCGAGGAGCCAGTGACCGATGACGTTGACGATCATCGGCATGCGCGTCTCCGAGATCCCCCGAAGCGCCCCGGTTGCGACAGCCTGCGTGCCGTCGAAGATCTGGAATGCGGCGGCGATCGCCAGCAGGCCGACGCCGATCTCGATGATGCGCGCGTCGGTCGTGAAGACGCTGAGCAGCGGAACAGGCCAGAAGAAGAAGAGCAGGCCGATGGCCGTCATGATCACGGCCCCGGCGGCCAGCGCCGTCCACCCGGCGCGCGCCGCTCTCTGGAGATCTCCCGCGCCAAAGGCGAACCCGACGCGCACGGCCGCGGCCGACGAAAGGCCGAGCGGCACCATGAAGGCGAGCGAGGCGACGTTGAGCGCGATCTGGTGCGAGCCGGACGACAGGGGATCGAGGCGGCCCGCCAGCGCCGTGGCCGCCGCGAAGACGCCCACCTCGAGCGCCACCTGGGACGCGGCCGGGAATCCGAGGCGCACGAGCCGCCAGATGCGGTGCCAATCGACGCGAATGTAGACCCCGCGGTCCTGGCGGCCGCGGCGTCGATTGTCCAGGCGTATGGCCGCGTACAGAAACAGCGCCATGTAAATCCGCGCGGCCGTCGTGGCCCACGCCGACCCCACGACGCCGAGCGCCGGCATGCCCAGGTTGCCGTAGATGAGCACCCAGTTCACCGCCGCGTTCACGAGGTTCGCCGACACGAGCGCGATCATGATGGGCCGGACGACGTGCATGCCCTGCAGGTACCGGCGAAACGCGGCGTAGAGCAGCAGCGGTAGCGCGCCCGCGGAGATGACGCTCAGATAGGGCCCGACGAGCCGCCGGATGTCGGGGTGCAGCCCCCACAGGTCCAGTGTCGCGAATGCGAGCCATGTCAGCGCCATCACCGGCACTGCGGCAAGGCACGCCAGCCACACGCCCTGGTGCAGCCACCGCGTGCACTCCCGCTCGTCGCCCGCGCCGTGGGCCTGCGACACGAACGCGTCGAGCCCCAGCATCAGCCCCATCCCGAAGATGGCGATGGCCGTGAAGACGCTGCTGCCCATGCCCGTCGCCGCGATCGCCGCGGGGCCGAGCGGGCCCACCATGATCGTGTCGACCAGGCCCATGCTCATCCAGCCCACTTCGGCCAGGATCACGGGCCCGGCGATTCGCATCAGGGGGCGGAGTTCGCTGAGCATTCGCAGTACAGTAGCGTCACACCAATGCGCACGGCTCTGACAATCTACGCGATTGGCGTGCTGGTGGGACTCTGGCGGACCGACGGCCCGCCAGCCACGAAGCTGCTCGTCGCCCTTCTGTGGCCGATCGGACCGCTGGCGTTTCTCGTCACGGTGAGCGGTCTGCTGGTGGCGGCGGTGATCGCCTTCGCCGGACCCGGACGAAGAGCCTAGCGCCTCTCAGTCCTTGGTCCTTGGTTCTTGGGACTTGGTCCGTCCTGAGTCCTTGGTCCGTCCCAAGTCCTTGGTCCTTTGTCCTTTGTCCTCTGGTGAACGAGCTGCCACAGCGTGAGGGACTCGGCTCGGCGGACCTGGGACCAAGGACCCAGGACGGACCAGGGACCAGGGACGGACCAAGAACCAAGTGACGAAGGACCAAGAACGAAACGGCGTCCGCTTTGAAAGGCTCTAGGATTCGCCGATGTCGGTGTAGTGGCGGATCAGGAACTGCTGCGCGTCGAAGCGTTCGGACTCGACGGCGGGCCGCTCGTAATGGCCCGCGGCATCGAGCACCATCGCGCGCTCGGTGTCGCGCAGGTAGGCGCCCAGCACGATGTCCCTCAGGTGCTCCCGGATTTCCGGGTCGCGGATCGGCGCCAGCGATTCGACGCGCCGGTCGAGATTGCGCTCCATCAGATCCGCGCTGCCGATGTACATTTCCTCGTCGCCGTTGTTGTAGAACCAGAACAGCCGCGAGTGCTCGAGGAAACGGCCGACGATCGACCGCACGCGGATCGTGTCGCTGACGCCGGGCACGCCAGGCCGCAGGCAGCAGATCCCGCGCACCAGCAGGTCCATCGACACCCCGGCCTGGGCCGCCCGGTACAGCACGCGGATCATCTGGTCGTCGGTGATCGCGTTGACCTTGATCATCAGCCGCGCAGGCCGGCCGGCCCGTGCGTGCTCCATCTCGCGCTCGATCATCTCCTTCAGCCGCTGCCGGAGCTGCACCGGCGCCACGATGAGCGAGCGGAACTCTTTCTGGTTCGAGTAGCCCGTCAGGTAGTTGAAGACGTCCGACGCGTCGGCGACGATGTCGGGATCGGCGGTGAAGAGGCTGAGGTCGGTGTAGACCTTCGCCGTGTCCGGGTTGTAGTTGCCGGTGCTGGTGTGGACGTACCGCTGGATGCCGGCCGCCTCCTGCCGGACGACCAGGCACAGCTTGGCGTGCGTCTTGAGATTGGCGAAGCCGTAGACGACATGGATCCCGTGCGACTCGAGCTGCCGCGCCCAGAGGATGTTGTTCCGCTCGTCAAAACGCGCCTTGAGCTCCACGAGGACCGCCACCTGCTTGCCTGCCTCCGCGGCCGCGACGAGCAACGGGATGAGCGGTGAATCGGCGCCGATCCGGTAGAGCGTGATCTTGATCGCCGTGACGTGCGGGTCCTTCACCGCGGCGCGCAGAAACGTCTCGAGCGACGCAAACGACTCGAACGGACGGTGCACCAGGATGTCCTGATACCGGATCTGATCGAAGATCACTTCAGGGTCTTCGTCGCTCCGCCACGGGCTTCGCTGCGAGAAGGGCGAGTCCTTCAGCTCCGGCCGGTGCAGCTTGGTCAGCTGCCACCAGTCGCCGAAGCCGAGGCGATCCTGCGTCCTCAACACGACGTCGTCGGTGACCTCGAAGTTCTCCGCGAGGATGTTCAGCACGCGCGTCGGCATGCCGGCCTCGACGTGCAGCAGCGAGATGGCGCCGCGGCGAAGCTGCCGCAGGCTGCCTTCGATCGTCTCCAGCAGGTCGTCGGCCTCGTCCTCCTCGATCTCCAGATCGGTGTCGCGGACGACGCGGAACTGGTAGGCGCCCCTGACCTGCGTCCCCGGGAACAGCTCCTGGATGTTGGCGCGAATCACGTCCTCGATGAACACGAACGCCGTGCCGTCGGACGGGCTGACCGACGGGGGCAGGCTGATGAAGCGCGGCAGGACGTCCGGCACCTTCACGCGCGCGAACTTGGTGCGCGCCGCATGACGGACCACGACCGCGAAGTTCCGGCTCAGGTTCGAGATGAACGGGAACGGATGGCCCGGGTCGAAAGCCAGCGGGGTCAACACGGGGCAGATCTCCCGCGAAAAGTACCCGCTCAGGTAATCGCGGACCGCCGGGGTCCACGCGTCGGTCTCGAGGAAGAAGATCTTTTCGGCCTCGAGCTGCCGTCTCAGATCGGCCCACGTGGCCGCCTGATCGGCCAGCATCTTCCGCGCCCGCGCGCGCATGGCGTCGAGCTGCTGCTCCGTGTTGTAGCCGTCCGCCGCGACGTCGTCGATGTCCTCGCGGAGCTTCTTCAGCGTCGTGGCGACGCGAATCATGAAGAACTCGTCGAGGTTCGTGCCGGTGATCGCGAGGAACTTCACCCGCTCGAGCAGCGGGTGGGAGGCGTCACGCGCCTGCGCGAGCACACGCTCGTTGAATTCGAGCCAGCTCAGTTCCCGGTTGATATAGAGCGCGGGGTTCTTGAGGTCGGCCGGATCCGTCGAGCGATCCGACGGTATGGCCGGTTTGGCCGGGGCGTCCCGCCGTACGGGTTGAGTCCGTGCACGCGACGCGACGACGACGGAATCTCGGGGGGTGTCCATAGGGGGCCGGGGGCCGTTCAGGCCGCAAGATTTCGAGTATATCAGAGCCAAATGACGCCAGGATTTGGGCCAAAACTGAGAGAATCTGCTGCCACGGTCGAATGCCAGAAATGAACACTATTTCTCACTTTGGGTCGTCCGTTGCTCGCGATGCCAACAGAACGCTCGGTGGCGGTTGGGCCGCGATAGAACTCCTGCGGCGCACGTTCATCGCCTCGGGAGCGCTCGACGAAGCGGGACACGCAGGACTCGTAGCCGTCTCGCGCCTGACTCCAGGAACGAACCTGCTGGCCTACTGCGTCGCTCTCGGATGGCGCATGCACGGGTGGAGGGGATCGCTCACCGCCCTCGGGGCCGCATCGGTTCCCGGCTCGGTCATCGTCTTTGCCTTGACCGCCGCATTGGTGCGGGTCGATCAGTACTCGCTCGTACGATTTGCACTGGCGATTGGAATCCTTGCGGCGACGGTGCTCGTGCTCTCGGCCGCGTGGAGTCTCCTGCGCCCGTACCTGACTGCGTCCGCGCTCGCGAGTACCAGCGTCATCATCGCCCTGTCCGCGGCGCTGCTGCTCGCGGGGCTGACCCCCGTGAGAATCCTGCTGCTGTCCGCGGCCGCTGGAGCGATGCTGGGCCGGCCGCTGCGCGCGCCGCAGGAGGAACCGTGAACCCGCTCGTCGTCTACGTGCTGCTTCTGAAGGCGGTCGCCACGTCGTTCGCAGGCATGGGCTCGCTGCCCCAGATTCACGAGGACTTCGTCGAGACGCGGCGGGTCCTGACCGACGAGCAACTGAGCCGGGCCGTCCTCGTTGGCCGGTCCACGCCGGGTCCGGTTGGCGCCTACGTCGTCGCTGTGGGGTACTTCGCAGCGGGGTGGCGCGGCGCGGTGGCCGGCTGGCTTGCCATGATCACGCCGGCGCTGGCGGCGATCCCGCTCTTCACGCTGATGCAGCGCTGGCTCCACGTTGCCCGTGTTCGTGCAGCCGTCGACGCGGTTGTCATCGCCAGCGCGGTTCTCCTCCTGTCGTCTGCGTTTCAGCTGGCGGTCGATGGATTCCGGCAGCTACTACCGCGTTAGCGGCAGTCTACTGCCGTACCAGCCTCGACGACCCCCGCTCGCAGACGAAGCCCGCCGCTCTCGATTCACGGTCGGTCCGCTCGGTGACCGTCGGCACGAAGTACCAGTCCGCCAGCATGCGATCCGGTCCGATGTCCAGCAGGACGTAGCCCCGGCTGTCGCCGTCGAGGAACTTCACGTGGCCGGCAGCCGCCAGCAGGAGCTTCGCCGCGTCGCGCAGGGGCGCGCTCGAAAACATCGGCGGCGAGCTCACGGCCGGCGTGACGATTTCAACCGCCCGCGATCCCGCGCCTGTGCCCGGGTTGTAACCGGACCACGGTGTCCTCGGCACGTCCAGGGCCCAGGAGCTGTGGATGTCTCCCGTCAGGATGGCGACGTCTGCAACGCGCTCGCTGGCGAGCATGTCGAAGACGCGCTCCCGGGCCGCCGGATAGCCGTCCCACACGTCGGTGTTCTGGACCGGCGTTCCGGGAGGAGTCATGGGCGCGAAGAGGACCTGTTGACCAAGCAGCCGCCAGCGACTGCCTGATCGCTGCGACCCCCGCAAGGCGTCGAAGAGCCACGATTCCTGCTCGGCTCCAAGCAGCGTTCGTCGCGCGTCGCTCAACACGGCCGCATTCTTGACGTCCACCTGCTCGTCGCGAAGGCCTCGCGTGTCCAGCATCAGCAGATCGACCAGGCGGCCGAAGCGGAAGCTGCGAAACAGCCGTATCCCCGAGGTGCGGGATTCACGGATCGGCATCCATTCGAGATACGCGCGGTAGGCCGCCTCCTGACGCGTTTTCCAGTCGCCCTGGGCGGGACGATGGTTGCCGGCGCCTCTCGCCCACGCGTTGTTCGCCAGTTCGTGATCGTCCCAGACGACGATGAAGGGGTGGAGGCGGTGCACGTCCTGAAGATCGACATCGGCGCGGTACAGCGCGTAGCGCGTGCGGTAATCCTGCAGCGTCGTCGTTTCACCCGCTGGCAGCACGGTTCTCTTGAGAGAGGGGTCGCTGTACCGCCCCTGGGCGAACTCGTAGATGTAGTCGCCGAGATGCAGCACGACGTCCAGGTCGGGGCGGTTGGCGAGGCAGCGGTAGACGTTGAAGTAGCCGGTCGGGTAGTTCGAGCAGGACACCTGCGCGATGCGGACGCGGCTTGCGCCTTCGTCGGGCAGCGTCTTCGTGCGGCCGATCGGCGACTGCTCGCCGCCCGTGTCGAACGCGTAGAAGTACGTGCGCCCCGGACGCAGGTCTCCGGCGTCTACTTTGACCGTGAAGTCCCGCTCCGCGGGCGCCTGCGCGGTGCCGCGCGAGACCACCTGGGTCAGTCGCTCATCGGCTGCGATCACCCACCGCACGTCAATCGGTGTGAGCGCATTCGCGTCGGGCGGCGTCACGCGTGTCCAGAGCATCACGCGATCGGTCAGCGGATCGCCGCTGGCCACCCCGTGACGAAAGAGGCCGCCCTGACGCGGGGCGGCAGCCTGCTGTGCGCGGACGGTGAGCGGCCACGCTGCGGCCGTGGCCGTGGCCGCAGTATGGATGAACTGGCGGCGCGAAAGACGCACGGGAGAGATCCTAAGGGGTCGGGAGTCATTTTCCCAGGTGCATTTTCGGAAAATGACTCCCGACCCCATTTCACTCGTGTTACGCTGGCTGTTCGATGCTCGCCTGGTTCCGCTCCGCGGCCCGGCCGATATCGAGCGCAGCGCTCGCCTCGATCCTCACGCTGACCGTCTGGTCCGCGACGCCGCATCCTGACGATTGCCACGAGACCGAGTGTCTGTCGGCGCCCCATGATCCGACTGGCCACAGCCTCGGACGGAAACAGGGCGGGGGCGAGCAGCCGTTCCACTGCGTCTTCTGCCACTGGACGCGCTCGGTGCGTCCACCGTCGCCCACGACATATCAGCTCGCGCCCTCGGTCGAAGATCGCGCGCGGCCCTTCGTCGTCGTCTCCCGTGTGCTGCCGCAGTTCTCGGCAGCGCAGCCCCCGCTTCGAGCGCCTCCCGCGTCTTCGGTCGCGTAGTCCACGGCGGATCTACTCCGCCATCGGCTCACTCGATTCGGGAGACACCTCATGCTTGTACGTACGTTCGTCAGGACGACGGCCATGCTCGCTGTGGCCCTGGTCCTGTCGCATCAGGCTGCCGCGCAGGACGGCGTGCCTCTTGCGGGACGACTCATCAGCTCGTTGAACGGGAGCCCGCTTGCGGGCGCGACCGTGCAGATCGACGAGCTCAAGCGGCAGGCCGTGTCGGCTGCCGACGGAACGTTTTCGTTCGACGGCGTGCCTCCTGGCACCTACCACTTGTCGGTATTCGCGCAGGGGTACTCGACCAGGCGCACCGAGGTGCGTGCCGCCGCAGGCGCGCCGTCGATCGATCTGCAGGTGGACTTCGACCTGCACTTCGAGGAGGTCGTGTCGGTGAGCGGTGACGCGCGCAGTCAGTTCGAGTCGTTCCAGGCGACGTCGGTGCTGGCGGGGCAGGAGCTGTCGAAGCAGCTCGAGATGTCGCTCGGCGCGACGCTCGAGAATCAGCCCGGTGTCGCCGTTCGCAGCTTCGGTCCAGCGCCTTCGCGGCCCGTCGTGCGCGGCCTCGACGGCGATCGCGTGCTAATCCTGCAGGACGGGCAGCGGCTCGGCGACCTTTCGTCGCAGTCCGGCGACCACGGCGTGGCGATCAACCCGGCGTCGGCCCAGAAGATCGAGGTCGTCCGAGGTCCCGCCACGCTCCTGTACGGCTCCAACGCGATCGGAGGCCTCGTCAACATCATCACTGACGAGATTCCGACGCGCCCGCAGATGGGAGCTCGCGGCAACTTCACCTTCGATCTCGGATCGGCGGCGAACGAGGGAGGCGCTGCGGGAGACGTCAACATCGGCAATGGGTCGGTCGCGCTGCACGTGGGCGGCGGCGGCCATCGATCCAGCGACGTGGGGACACCCGAAGGTGAGCTCGCCAACTCGCAATCCCGAAACGGCTTCGGCAGCGTCGGTCTCTCGTGGACGGGCTCGAAAGGGTACGTCGGCGGCAGCTACGGCTACGACGACACGAAGCATGGCGTCCCGATCGTCGAGGAAGGGCAGGTGCAGTTGACGCCGAGGCGGCATGCTTTCTCGCTGCGCGGGGGCGCGCAGGGGTTGGAAGGCGCATTCGACTCCTACCGCGCCACGTTGGCCGTGCGGCGATACAAGCACGAGGAACTCGAGGCCGACGAGGTTGGGACTGCGTTCGCGAACGACACTGAAGAAGTCGAGGTGATGGCCTCGCATCGCACGTTGGGGCGCCTCAAAGGGAGCGTGGGCGGCTGGTTCCTGAACCGGGCGTTCGATGCCGTCGGCGAGGAGGCGCTGTCTCCGGCGGTCGATCAACGCGGGTTCGCCGCGTTCCTGTACGAGGAAGTGACCTGGCCCCACGTGACCTTCCAGTTCGGCGCCCGCGTCGATGACGCGACCTACGAGCCGAACGGCGAGCCCGCGCGCGACTTCACGACGGGATCGGGGTCGCTCGGCCTGCTGTTGCGGCCCGGCGCGGCCGACGATCGGATCACGTTCGCGGTCAGCCTGGCATACGCCTCTCGAATCCCCGCGCTCGAGGAGCTCTTCTACTTCGGGCCGCATCCCGGCAACTTCGCCTTCGAGGTTGGCAACCCGGGGCTCGATCCCGAGAAAGCGCTCGGCCTCGACGTGGCGCTGCGCTGGCGCACGGCAAGGGCTTCGGGCGAGGTCGCCTACTTCCGCAACGACATCAACGACTTCGTGTTCAGGGCCCCTCTGACGGAAGAGGAGTTCGTTGCGCGCATCGACGAGTTCGCGGCCCGCTTTCCCGGCCGCGGTATCGAAGACGAAATACCGTCAACCGAAGGGTTCCCTCTCATCGAGAATGTCGCCGCCGACAGCCTCCTGCAGGGACTCGAGGCGCACTCGGATCTCTACGTGACCACGAACCTGATCGTCGAGCTAGGTCTCGACTCCGTCAGAGGTACTCTCAAGGCCACCGACCAGCCGCTGCCGCGGATGCCGCCGCTGCGCTTCCGGACCGGTCTCCGCTATCAGCGGAACGCCTTTCAGGCAGGAGGTGACGTCACCATCGCCGCGACACAGGATCGGGTGTTCGAGAACGAGACGCCAACTGACGGATACCAGCTGCTGCGGCTCTTCGGCTCGTACTCCTTCGGCCGCGGTCCGGTGGCGCACACGATCACCGCGCGGCTCGACAACGCGACGAACGAGCTGTACCGGAACCATCTGTCGCTCATCAAGGATCTGGCTCCGGAGATGGGGCGGAACTTCAAGTTGCTGTACAACGTGAGGTTCTGAGGTGACGACCTGTGAAGGGGTCTGACCCTTTCACGCGCTTTCACAGATATCGCCGCGGGCAGAGGCGAAGCATGTCCGGCGGGAGCGGTGACTCGAACTGCAGGTGATCGCCTGTCACCGGATGCGGCAAGCTGACCCGCCACGCATGGAGCGCCTGTCGGGCGATCGAGTCGTCTGGCGCGCCGTAAACCGCGTCGCCGACGATTGGCCAGCCGCTCGCCGACAGGTGAACACGGATTTGATGGGTGCGGCCGGTGACAGGTTCGCACCGCACGAGCGACACGCCGCCATCGGTCCCCATGACGTCGTAGCGCGTCTCGCACGAGGCCCCCGCGGGCGTGACGACCACGCGCCTGCGATCGCCGGCGTCCCGCGCGAGCGGCAGGTCGATGCGCCCGGTGCGCGGCTCGGGCACACCGCGCACGAGCGCCAGGTAGTGCTTGCTGACTCGCCCCGACGCGGCGTGCTTCTGCATCAGGGCGTGCACCTCGGGCGTGAGCGCCACGATAACGAGGCCGGACGTGTTCTTGTCGAGCCGGGTCAGGATGCCCGGTTGTACGCCGGCGTGGCCGCGCACGTGCCAGAGCACGGCGTTGAGCAGGGTGCCCGACGTGTTCTTGTAGGTCGGATGGACGACGACGCCAGGCGGCTTGTCGAGGACGATGATCCGGTCGTCTTCGTAGAGGATGGTGAGCGCGCCTTCCTCAGCCTGTGGCCGCCGCCTGAGGTCGGACCGCGACGTTTGAATCTCGGCGCTCATTTCAGGCATCTTAACGGAGACAAGAGGACCACATGGCGATATTCAGCAGCCCGATGAAGCTTCGAATGCCGTTGCCCGATCAGGCATTGCCCGGGCGCGACACGCCGATGGCCGTCCCCGTGACGCATGCGGTGAACGGCGCACGGCTCACGCCGCCCTTCCCCGATGGACTCGAGCGGGCGGTGTTTGCGATGGGCTGCTTCTGGGGTGCCGAGCGGAAGTTCTGGCAGGCGCCCGGCGTCTATTCGACGGCTGTCGGCTATGCAGGAGGCTACACTCCGAACGCGACCTACAAAGAAGTCTGCTCGGGAATGACCGGGCACACCGAGGTCGTTCTGGTCGTTTTCGATCCAAAGACCACCAGCTACGACGAGATGCTCAAGGTGTTCTGGGAGAATCACGACCCGACGCAGGGCATGCGGCAGGGCAACGACGTAGGCACGCAATACCGATCGGCGATCTATTGTTTCTCGCCGGCCCAGCGGCGCGCGGCCGAAGCATCGCGGGCGGCGTTTCAGGACCGGCTGACTGCGGCCGGCTTTGACCGCATCACGACGGAAATCGCCGACGCCCCGCCCTTCTACTACGCGGAGGACTATCACCAGCAGTACCTGCACAAGAACCCGGACGGCTACTGTGGGCTGGGCGGTACCGGAGTAAGCTGTCCGGTCGGGGTCGGTTAGCCACTTTCCGCCGGAACGTCGCATTGGGTATCAGAGAAGGAGATATCCAATGGTGACGATGACCCAAATCGAGCTGGTTCAAACGAGCTTCGCCGTAATCGCGCCAATCGCCGACGACGCGGCGGCGCTCTTCTATCGGCGGCTCTTCGAGATCGATCCGAGCCTCCGGCAGATGTTCCCCGGCGACCTGTCCGAGCAGCGCAAGAAACTGATGCAGATGCTGACGGCTGCGGTCAAGGGGCTCCCGCGCCTCGATCGGCTCGTGCCCGTCGTCGAGGATCTCGGCCGCCGGCACACCGGCTACGGCGTGCGCGACGAGCACTACGAGACGGTGGGGGCAGCCCTTCTCTGGACGCTCGAAAAGGGGCTCGGCGACGCGTTCTCGCCCGACGTGAGGGAAGCGTGGACCGCGGTGTACGGCGTGCTGGCCTCCACCATGAAGCGGGCAGCCGCCAGCCAGGCGGCCGCTGCCGCGGCCTAGGAGGACAGGGCCCAGGGCTCAGGGCTCAGGGCCCAGTGCTCAGGGCTCGGGCCTCAGGTCCTCGAGCAGGACGACTTGGACACGGCCGTTGGACCGGCCGATGACCAGTCGCGACTCGGCGTTGAATGCCAGCCGTTCGAGCCTTCCGCTGGCTTCAACGGCTGTGAGCCGCGCGCCCGATGCCGCATCGAGGACGACGACCGCCCCCGTCCTCAACCCGAGGGCAACGAACCGGTGGTCGGCGCTTTCGGCGACGAGGACCCGTGCCGACGGCCGGTCAGCGGCATCGGACTGCGTCGGGCCGCGGCCATCGAGACAGGCGCGGAGA
>DASTDQ010000175.1:0-3019 GCA_035710305.1 Vicinamibacterales bacterium
GGACGCCGCCTGCGCGTGCGATCGAGACAGGCATTGACCACCAGCCGGTACAGCCACGTCGAGAAGGAGGCGTCGCCACGGAACCTCGCGATGTTGTCGATCAACTTCAGGAACACCTGCTGCGTCACGTCGTGCGCCGCCTGGGCATCGCCGTGAAAGAAATAGAACGCGATGGAATACACGCGATCCTTGTACGCCTCGTAGAGCGCACCGAAGGCGTCGCGGTCGCCGCGCCGGCACGACTCGATGACCGCGGGCCCAATCCCGCGGTCTCCGGGATCGTCCACCTGGCTATTAGACGCGGAGGGGGGCTGTTTCTTCCGTGTCGCTGACCCTTGAAATTCGCGATCGAGTGCCGGATGATGGTCCGCACCTGATCGTCTCCCGCAGATCCCGCATTCCTCAGGGGGCCCCATGACCGTGACGCGCCATTCAGAGTTCCGTGGCCGGGCTCACGCAGGGCCCCTGAGCGTTCTCACGCTGCTCGCCGCCTTCCTCGGCGCGGCCGAGCTCGAGGCGCAGTGCACGACGCCATGCACCGACGCTGCGAAAGCCTGTCTCTGCGTACTCGATCCCGCTGACGCGTCCGTCCGTCTGACGCCGCTCGGCACCGTTCAGCCGCAGCAGGCACGGGTGGGACAGCCGTTGAGCCCAGGCGATCAGCTGCTCAGCACGCGCCAGGAGGCGATCGCGGAACTGACCTGTCCGGGCGGATCGGAAGTGAAACTGCACGGGGTGTTTCACGCTGTCATTCGACCGCCGGCGCAGGGGCAGGACTGCGTATTCGACCTGCTGGCGGGCAATGCGGACGTCATCGGGGTCAAGCCAACCCAGGGCGTGGTCGGCGAAACGGTGATGGGATCGAGTAGCACTCAATACGGCATCCGCGTGCGGAGGGCGGGCAACGCGCTCAACGTCGAGTGCCTGGTCTTCGAGGGCGAGGCCGAAGTCACGTACGCGGGTCGATGGAGCCGGGTGCTGAAGGACACGACGAAGTCGACGTGGACTCAGGGACGCGGCGATCCGATCGCGGCGCAGGTGATGGACTCGGACATCCGCGCGACATCTGCGGTGTATGCCCGTGCCGACCTGGCACGACGGCCGATGAGAGGCGAGACGCCAGCCGATCGACGAGCCCTTCTGAACGAGCTGACGACGACCTACGCGGCGGTCATGACGCGCCCGCGGGATCCACAGGCTCGCATCCAGCTGGCCGCTCTGCAGACGAATCTCCGGAATTCGAAACAGGTTCTCTACCACCTGCAGCGGGCCGAGAGCGAGCCGACCCGCAATGAGCAGAAGATCGACATCGCCATCATGAAGTACGCCGCGTTGAAGCAGACGGGGCGAGACACGGAGGCCAACGTCGAAATCGAGAAGGTCCGACAGCTCGACCCCATGCAGTACGACAAGATTCGCTCGATCGACCCTGCCGCGATCCGCGCCATACCGCGTAAACCGCAATAGGTCGCGACTCCGTGGCGGAAAAGAGGCCGCCGAAGGGCGGACGGCGAGCGGCCCGAGGCGCCTGGAAGAAGCGTCTGTCGGAGTACCGGGAAGAGTTGATCAAACTCGCGATCCTCGGTGTGCCGCTCGCCGTGCTGGGCGCGCTGGCCAACCGGATCAGCGATGCCGTTCTCGAACAACCCCGGCAGGCCATAGTCGTGCTCGTTCCGATCGCGGTGCTGGGTGCGGTGGCATGGTGGCGCGTCACCAAAGGTGACCCGCTCACGATCGACCGCCGCACGCTGCTCCTGCTCGGCGCGTACATCCTCTTCTTCTCCGTCGCGGCCGAAACGCGCGTCCTGGATTGGACGCGCGACCCTTCTCTCTTCGGCCAGCCAAGCCAGCGAAGCTGGCTGATTCCGGTCTCATGGGGCGACTGGCGTTACACACTGGTACCGAGGGTCGCCGGCAA
The DNA here is from genome assembly GCA_035710305.1 of Vicinamibacterales bacterium. Taxonomy (GTDB): domain Bacteria; phylum Acidobacteriota; class Vicinamibacteria; order Vicinamibacterales; family UBA2999; genus Gp6-AA40. Next base: position 1,919 of record DASTDQ010000175.1, read on the forward strand.
CGACCTCATGGTCGTCCTGCGCGAGCCTACGGCGGGCAAGACGCGCGAGCGCGCTCGAACCGAGCTCGTCACCCTGTTGGGGCTCGCTGCGGCACGTGGCGCGCGGGGTGTCGCATTCGACTACACCTTCGACGGTGAGTCGGCTGTCGACCTGCTCCTGTGCACCACCGTGGAAAGCATCGGGATACCGGTCTTCTTCGGGTACGGGTTCGAGCGGTTCGAGCAGGTGCTGAACCCGTTCCCCTTTCCGCGCAGCCTTCAGTCCTGTGCGAAGCCGGATCGTCAGGGCCACCTCGTGGGCTTCCTCGATGCCGACCGCCGCGCTCGCGTCACGCCGCTCTTCTTCAACAACGACCGCCGGCGGCCGGCGCTCAGCCTCGCCGTGGCTCGCGCGCTGTCCGGCGAGTCGGAGATCTCGATCCCCGACAATGGGCTCCTTCACTTCATAGAGCCGGCGCAGGCGCACCTCCGTGTACGACTCGAAGATCTGCTCGACGAATCGGCGAGCAGGGAGTCCGCGCGCAATGCCTTGAACGACCGCTTCGTGCTGGTGGGTGAAGAGTCGGCCGCCGATTCGTTCGATACGCCTTTCGGACACAAGCCCGGCGTCATCGTGCACGCCGACGCCATCCACTCCCTCGCGCACTCTCACTACATACGGAAAGGCCCGTGGTGGCTCCGATTCTTCCCCATGCTGGCGTTCTGCTATGGACTCGCCGTGTGGTCCGCGCACGACGGGCCGGCAGGCCGACTGGCGCTTGTGTGCCTGGTTGCGACCGCCTGCTTCTGTGTGACCGCCGCTGTCGGCATCGTGGCGGGCCCGTTGTGGTTCGATGCGTTCTACCCAGCAGCGGCCGTCTGGCTTCTGCTGCCCCTGTTGTTGTCTCTCCGTCGTCTCACTCGCGCGCGCCGCTGAAGGCGAGCGGGCTTCGGCTTACCCACGCTGGTAGGACACGGTGACTGTCATGACGACCGGCACCGCCGCGTTGTTCAGCAGCGTCGGCGTGAACTCCCACTGCCGCACCGCGTCGATCGACGGCTGGTCGAACGGGGGGCTCGAGCGAAGTACTTTGACGTCTCCTACCAGGCCGTCGGCGCCGA
>DASTDQ010000176.1:0-8953 GCA_035710305.1 Vicinamibacterales bacterium
CTACTGCAATCCGGTAGAGGCGGGTCTTCAGACCCGCCTGGCGCAATACCCATCGACGAGGCGCTGGCGATAGCGAGACAGATCGCCGACGCGCTCGAGGCGGCGCACGAACAGGGCATCGTCCACCGCGACCTGAAGCCGACGAACATCAAGGTACGGCCGGACGGCGCGGTGAAGGTGCTGGACTTCGGATTGGCCAAGCTGACACAGGCCTCAGGGCCCAGGGCTCAGGCCTCAGGGCTCGATCTCACGGCGTCGCCCACGCTCACGACGCCAGCCATGACACAGATCGGCGTGATCATGGGCACGGCGGCCTACATGTCGCCGGAGCAGGCGAAGGGGCGCGAGGCGGACAAGCGCAGCGACATCTGGGCGTTCGGCGCCGTGCTCTTCGAGATGCTCACCGGCAGGCGCGCCTTCGACGGCGAGGACATGAGCGACACGCTCGCCTCGGTGCTCAAGAGCGATCCTGACTGGACGCTGCTGCCTGCCGACGTGCCGCCTGCGCTGCGCACGCTCATGCAGCGGTGCCTCGCGAAGGATCGCCGCCAGCGTGTTTCGGATGTATCCGCAGCGAAGTTCGTGCTGACCGAGTTGGAGAGCCTTGGTCTCTCGACGCCGCTGGTATCGCCGCGGACCGCTGCCGCTCCTCTTCCAGGATGGCGGCGTGTGCTTCCCGTCGCGGCGACGGTGGTCGTGACCGCCGTCATCGTCGGTGCCGCCGCGTGGGCGTTGCGCCCGATGCCGAGCCCCCCGGTGGTCGTCCAGTTCGCGTTCGCACCTGAAGGCCAGTCGTTCACTGGAACCTCGGCACAGGTCGTCGCCATCTCTCCCGACGGAACGAGGCTGGCCTACGCGGCCAACAATCGGATCTACGTCCGCTTGATCGCTGAGCTGGAAGCGCGCCCGGTGACCGACCAGTCCAGTGGACCGTCTCCGTATTCCGTCGCTTTCGCGCCGGACGGACGGTCCATCCTGTTCTCGATGGCCTCTGAGGGTGGTCCGGTGATCAGACGCGTGTCTGTTGATGGCGGGCCGGTGTCGACGGTTACCTCGCTCGAGGGGGCGCCAAGTTCTTCGGGGATGAGTTGGAGCCGCGAGGGCATCCTCATCGCCTCGGCTGGCGGGAACGGCGGGATTCTGCGAGTGGCCGCGGGCGGCGGCCGGCCGGAACGGGTCGTGAGTATCGAGCAAGGCGAGATCATGCACGGGCCGCAGATGCTGCCTGATGGGCGGACCGTTCTCTTCACGGTGGCGAGGAATACGGGCGACGATCGGTGGGACAAGGCGCAGATTGTTGCCCGGTCGCTCGACGGAGGTCCGCGGCGCGTCCTGGTGGAAGGGGGCTCGGATGGCCGGTACGTGAAGACCGGTCACCTGCTGTACGTGGTCGGCGGCACTGTCTACGCGGCGCCGTTCGACGCAGGCGCCCTTGTGGTGACGGGTGCGGCTGTGCCCGTCGTATCGGGCGTCCGGCGCGCAACCGGCGGTCAGACCGGCGCCACGCAGTTCGCTGTCTCCGACACCGGCACGCTCGTGTACGTACCTGGCCCCGCAACGATGCTCTCAACCGCCCGCAGTCTCGTCATCGGCGACGCGCGTGGCGACCCCGTCCCGCTGAAGGTTCCACCCGCGGTCTACGTCCATCCGAGAATCTCCCCCGACGGCCGGGCGGTCGCCGTCGGCCGAGTCGATGGCCAGTCATCGGACATCTGGACGTACGACCTGTCGGAGAAGGTCGAGATCACGCGTCTGACGTTCGGCGGCGTGAGCCGCTTTCCCGTCTGGTCCGCAGACAGCCGCCGAGTGACCTATCAGTCGGCTCGCGACGATGAGCGGGGAATCTGGTGGCAGGCTGCCAGCGGCGGTACCGCGGAGCAACTGACGAAGGCGGCCAAGGACGAAGAGCACGTGCCCGAGTCGTGGTCGCGCGACGGCACGCGTCTGTTGTTCTCCGTCCTCAAGGGAGCGAAATACTCGTTGTGGGTGCTCACACTCGACGGGAGGAAGACGGAGCCCTTCGGAAAGGTCGAGTCCGAGGAGTCGCTGAGCGCGAGCTTCTCGCCGGATGGACGATGGGTCGCCTACGCGGCCACGGAGAGGGCGGGCGGCACGCTGTCGCCCAACCGCGGCGTCTTTGTCGAACCGTTCCCGCCTACGGGCTTGAAGCGTCAGGCCCCGAAGAGGCTCCTTGACTATCACCCGCTGTGGGCCCCTGACGGCCACAACATCTTCTACGTGCCCGGCTCGTCGCGTCCCATTGTCTCGGTGCCGGTAGTCACGCGGCCCTCAGTCGACTTCGGAACACCGGTCGAACTGCCGCGTGCGCCGCTGCCGGGGCTGATCTCACTGGACGTGCGCGGATACGACGTGCTCCCCGACGGGCGATTCCTCAGCGTGTCCGTGCCCCAGGCGGCGACAGGTAATCCGTCGGCCGAGGTGCGCGTGGTGATCAACTGGTTCGAGGAGCTGAAGCGGCTGGCGCCCCAATAACTTCAATCGATAATGGTGAGCCCATGCGCGTGATACCCGCCGTCGCCACGATCGTCGCGGCTTTGTGTTCACAAGCTGTGGTCGGCCTCTCCGCCGGTCAGGCGGGTGGATCGTACGTCGCCCCGCGCACGTCGTGGGGCGATCCGGATCTCCAGGGCATGTGGTCCTACAACGACGACGTGAACACGCCGTTCGAGCGCCCGGGCGGGCCGGGCGCGAAAGCGGAGTTCGGCGACGAGGAGCTGGCCGCGGTGCTGGAAGAGCGGGCGCGCAGAAACGTCGAGCGCGCGCCCACGATCGGCGGCGAGACGGGCGCGGGGCCGACGCACTGGTACGAGTTCTGGAATGCGAAGTCCACGCGCACCTCAAAAGTCATCGATCCGCCGGACGGGCGGGTGCCGCCCCTGACCGACGCGGCCCGCAAACGTGAGGCGGCCCGGGCGGAGGCGAGGCGCGGCCGTGGGCCCTCCGACTCCTGGGAAGATCGCAGCCTCGGCGATCGCTGCATCGTGTCGCGTGGCGGCTGGCCGCACGTCGTCGTCAACGCCGGCAGCTACGGCAACATCATCCGGATCCTTCAGAGCCCCGGATACGTCGTGCTCACGCACGAGATGATTCACGAGACCCGCATCATCCCGGTGGACGGCCGCCCCCACATCAGTCAGGGCATTCGTCAGTATCTCGGGGACCCGCGCGGCCGCTGGGAGGGCAATACGCTGGTCGTCGAGGTGACGAACTTCTCGGACAAGACCGACTTCAGGGGCTCGCGCGAAACGCTGCGCCTGGTCGAGCGCTTCACGCGGGTGCGGTCCGACACGATGTCCTACACCGTGACCATCGACGACGCATCGACGTTCACGAAGCCCTGGACGATCGGGGTCCCCCTGAAGAGCGACACCGGGCAGACGGAGATCTTCGAGTACGCGTGCCACGAGGGAAACTACGCCATGAGGAACATCCTCAGCGGCGCGCGTGCGGACGAGCGGAGGTCAGGAGCTTCGACGAAGCCGTAATTCGGAACTGACCCCGAAGCCAATCATCTGTCGAGCACCGCGGACCAGTTGTGGATGACCGTGATGGGAGCGGGCAGTGTGTCCGCCGACGTCACGTCCAGCAGGAACCGTCCATCGCGGGAAATGTTGAAGCCGCCGCGAGTGAAAAACAGCGGGACCGGGCGTCCGACCTGCAGTTCGCTGCCGACAGCCTTTATCGAAACCGACGTCAGCGTTCCGGCGGATACCTCTGACAGTGTCGTGGGTGCGGGAACGATGTAGAGGAGCTCCTGGCCATCGTGACTCCAGCGCGGCGCGACCCCATCGCCGGTGGACACCTGCTTCTTGGCGCCCGGTGTCGGAAAAGACTGAACGAAGACGGCAAGCCTGTTTCCCGATTCTGACGAGGCGTATGCGATCCAGCGGCCGTTGGGAGAGACTCGAGCCTGTGTCTCGACGAAAGGAGTGTCCGTGACTCTCAGGGGCTTGGAAGCGTCGGAGACGGGAACGAGCAGCGCCCACAGATCACGACCTGATTCATAGATGATGTGGCGTCCGTCCGGCGACCAGTCAGACATCGTCTTGCCGGCATCGGTCGTCTTGAGGATCAACCTTTCTTCATCCACGACGCCGACGCGGCGTTCGTAGAGGTTGCCAGCCGCCCGATTGAAGGACCCCATGTTCCCTGCGGGATCTCGGCTCGATGAAAACGCGATGGTGCCCGAGTCGGGCGACCACTTCGGAGCAAAGTCGGCTGAGGGATGGGAGGTCAGACGGCTGGTGAGGTTTCGGTCGAGGTCGAGGAGAAGCACATCATTGTCGCGCTCGAATGCCAGGAGCTTGTCGTCTGGTGAAAGCTCGAGATTGGCGTATCGCCCTTTTTCGCCAACCAACGCCAGTTGCTTGCCGTGACGATCGAACCACGCCAGCTGAGACTCCACAGCAAGCGTCCCCTTGAGGTACGCGAGACTTCCGTTCTCCGATATCGAAAACGCCGTGGTGACGCCTCCCTCGACTTGCTCCGCTATCGCGAACGCATCGCCTGTCAGTTCCAGGCGTTTGACGTCGAAGCGCTGAGCCATGAGTGTTCCGTCCCGAAGGAAGAGGACGTGACCCGTTGGAGAGTACCGCGCGCCGGAATGGACGCCGGGCAGAAGGACGCGCTCCTTGGAATCCAGGCTGCCCACGTACACGTCCCAATCCTCACGCGTCGTACCTCGGCGGACCATGTACAGAAAGTGCCGCCCATCCGGGAGAAAATCGGGGTAGTCGTGCGTGGTTTCACTCGGGCCGAACTCCGTCGCAGGAGTGGGCTGCCCGCCCAGGGCGGACACGCGAAGCAAAGGCTTGCCCTGGCCTCCGATGAGGATGACGCCTTCGCGGCTCCAGGCGGCATCGCGTCCGGGTTCGTTGCAGATCACTGAAGCAGGTCCGCCCGCAGCGCTCATCCTTTTCAATCTGCCATCGGCGAAGAATGCGATGTTCTGGCTGTCGGCGGACCAGACCAGGCGCGAGGCGTCTTCCGTACCGGGGATCGGCTGCGCGACGGCCGAGTCCAGCGGACGGATCCAGATCTGACGTTTTCCCTCAGGGCCGGCAACGAAGGCGATCCTGCGTCCATCGGGCGAGAGCGGCTGACCTGATGCGATCGTGCTCCCATCGGGAGCGAAGATCTCCACATGCACCACGCGCGGCTGCGCCTGAGGTTGGAAGACAATCCACGCCGCGAGCGCGACGGCGGCCAGCAAGGACGTCAAAGCGACTGCGACCCAGATCGACTTTCCCCTCGGCCCCATGGCGGGCGCTTCCTGAGACTCAACTGGCCCGGGCTCATTCAGGACTTCTTCGAGTTCGATCCGCGCCACAGCAATATCGGGCAGTCGCCGTCGAACGTCCTTGCGTAGACAACGTTCCAGCAGGGTGCGGACTCTCGATGGCACGACAGGCAGTGCGCGCCAGTCCGGCTCGCCCTTCAGGATCGCGGCCAGCGTGTCGGAGACCGTCTCCTCGTGTGGAAATGCGTTCCGGCCTGCGAGCATCTCGAAGAGCACGCAGCCGAACGCCCAGATGTCCGCGCGCCGGTCCACCTTTCGGCCGCGAGCCTGCTCCGGGCTCATATACGCGGCCGTGCCCAGGATCACGCCGCCGGCCGTTTGCAGCGCGCTGAGCGTTGGCGAGTTGGAGAACCCATCTGCAACCGGCGCAGCCGTGGGATCGGCAAGTTTCGCCAGTCCGAAATCGAGAACCTTGACGTGGCCTTCCGCCGTGACTTTGATGTTGGCAGGTTTCAGATCGCGGTGAATGATTCCTTTTTCGTGGGCCGCTTCGAGCGCTTCGGCGATCTGACGGCCGATGTCGAGCGCTTCGTCCAGCGGAATCGGGCCCCTGGCGATCCGCTCGGCCAGCGTCTCACCTTCCACGAGTTCGAGGATCAGATACTTGGCGCCGCCGATCTCCTTGAGTTCATGAATTGCGGCGAGATTCGGATGGTTCAAGGCCGCAATCATTTGCGCTTCACGTTCGAACCGCGCCAGCCGCTCCGGATCGTGCGTGAAGTGAGCCGGCAAGGTTTTGACGGCAACCTCGCGCCCCAGTTTGAGGTCGCGACCGCGATACACCTCGCCCATCCCCCCAGTTCCGATCAGACCAAGAATCTCGCAGGAGCCGAGGTGTGTTCCAGGCGTCAGGCTCATGGCGGGCGCTAGTGTAGCTGTAGCCCGACAGAGGGGCAATTTGGACTGGGGAAGGAAGCTAGCGAGCGCTGAAACTGCCCTCGTGTGCGTCGTCATCGTCGCGCCGGTCGTCGGCTAAACGGTGCGGCGTTTCTCGCGACTGACAGGCTCGCCATCAGCGGCGGGGCCACGCGCCGTCAGTATGCCGGTGTTGGCGCGTCGGTGGAGTTGGCTATCGCGGGCAGCACCCCGATCACCGCGGCTTATCAGGTGGATTCGTCACCGTGGTTGCCAAGTGGGGGCACCGTCTTCCCACTGATTGTCAGTCAGTTGCCGCACGTCCGTCCCGTCGTACCGCATCACAAAGATCTCGCCGTAAGGTTGCGGAGAATCCGTGTAGGGCGCTTCGTCCTTGAACCCCATCCGCGCGCTGGTGAACGTGATCCATTCGCCGTCAGGAGAAAACGCCATGTGGCTGTCGTTGCTTGGTGATGATGTTAGGCGGCGGAGATCCTTCCCATCCGGGCGAACCGAGAAGATTTCGAAGTCGCCCTGATGCCGGCGGACGAAAATGATGAGATCGCCACGCGGTGACCACACCGGGAACGTGTCGTAGTCTGTGGTCAGCGTCGTCGCCGGACCGCCTTCGACATTCTGAATGCGCAAGCCTTGCCCTTCCTCTCCGATGGTCCGGTAGACAAATCGCTTCCCATCAGGACTGGGAGAAGGAAAGGCATTGTTGTTGGCGCCTGACGTCAGCTCTCGAAAACCCGAACCGTCCGGCCGGATCATGGCGACCTGAGCGCCGCGCTCCCGACCTGCAAAGAAAAAACCGAGTGCGAAGAGGATCGCATCTCCTCGAGGTGACCACTGTGCCGCTAGAGCGGCCTTGCCATCCTGATGAAATATCGTCCGTGGTTTTCTGCTGGAGGTCTCTATCACGGCAAGGTCGCCAGCCATCGTAAAGTCGGGACCGTCGTCGACTGTAGCCACGAAGCGGGACCCAGATGGATCAAACGATGGCATGGTTCGGGTGAGGATCAGCTCGTAACGGGAATCGCGGCTGAAGGTTTCCTCCCAATCTGGAAAGGTGACGGCGTCAAGGATCTTGTGATAGACAACGCGTGCGCCGTCCGGCGACCAGGAGGGAGAGCGCACTGCCCCCTTGGGCCCCGGCTTACCTTCCCCATAGTACACGCCCGCCTGGCCCTCCCTGCGAACGTACGCGATCTCGCCAGAGGGAAGACTGTCGGCGCCGATCTTGACGCCGGGGCCCGCGGGCACGTTGATGGCGTTCCCCGTGGTGACGTCGATGGACACGAGCCGCGTTTCGCCTTTTGCGCCCGGCGCAAGCAGGGCGGCACTCGTTTCGTCCATACGATACGCGAACGACTCCTGCGCGCTCATGCAGTACGCGACGACCCGCCGGCTGTCGCGTGACCACTTAGGGTTGCCGCAGAAATCGCCGTGGTCCGTAAGTCGCTTCAGCCCCGAGCCGTCTGGATGTATCAGGTAGATATCGACGAGCTGTAGATGTTCCCATTGGCCGCGCGCTGGAGGCAGGTTGCTTCCACGATCCGAGGAGAACGCGATCCAATTGCCATCCGGCGACCAGGCAGGGCGAAAATCGCCACCCGGGCCCGACGTCAGCGCCTTGGCCTCGCGGGTACGCACGTTAAGAATCCACAGGTCAGCTGTGCCGGCCGCGCGCGTGCTGACGAAGACAATCTGGTTGCCGTCCGGCGACACGGCAGCTTGATCATCGTAGGAGGGGTGATTCGTCAGGCGTTCGAGAGCGGCGCCGTCAGGCCCGACACGGTAGATTTCCGACTGGCCGTCGTGCTCAGATGTGAAAGCGATCCACTGACCATCCTTGGACCAGGTCGGATTGTAATCTCGCGATGAAGCCTTAACCAATGGCCGCTCATCGCTACCATCTGCCTTCGATATGAATACCGCCGTCTTGTAGGGTGCGATCCGCAGAAAAAGCACTCTGTGCAGTTCCGCATTCGGGTCGGCCGCCGCGCAAGAAGATAGAAGGGAGGCGACTCCCAACAGAGTCACAACCTTCAGCCGTGCTTTCATCCGTATGCTCCTTTACACTCCCACACCAGCCGTTCGCTCGTCAGGCTAACGCTGGTATGAGTGGACGGCGTCGATTGCGGTTTCTTTCCAAAGGCTCGCTGCCGGACCGTTTCTGCTCCGTTCGTTGCTCCACGATTCTCCGGGGTGGCTGGGCGGCCGTCAACTGCGTCTAGCACGCCCGCTTCGGAGCCGCCATTGAATCGCGACCAGTAGATTGGCGCTGGCGACATAAGCACCTGGTCCTGGGCGTTAACGGTCGCCCTCGGATAGGTAACGAGTCGTCGCCAAGGATGTACTGATAACGCGTTCCATGCATGCTCGCTCGCCGCCGTCGGGTGGGACAATCAGAGCGGACCAAGGGCACGCACGGTCGTCTCCAGCAATCCCTGGTTCCTGAGACCCGGCCTGCTCCGACCCGCGCGAATGTCGATGATCGCCCTTCGTGACAATTTCCCAGCAGTCGCTCTGACAAGACTCGCGGCAATTTGGACTGTGCGCCTGGCCCTATAATTCGCGCGGTGGCGGCATGGCCTTGAGGTTTGGCGACAGGACGCCATGAGGAACATCCTCAGCGTGAGGATGAGAAACGGTGAAAGGTGGCATCGTGAGCGCACTCGATATCGCACAACGTTACTTCGACGCCTGGAACCGCCGCGACCCGGCGGCGGTCCTTCAGACCCTGCACGCCGACGGCACCTACACCGACCCGAC
>DASTDQ010000177.1:0-15421 GCA_035710305.1 Vicinamibacterales bacterium
TCGGCGCCATCTCTCCGACTTCGTCGAGGAACAGCACGCCTCCACTGGCTTGCTCGATGCGGCCCGGCTTGGTCGAGACGGCGCCGGTGAAGGCGCCGCGTTCGTGGCCGAACAGCTCCGATTCCAGCAGTTGATCGGGCAGCGCCGCGCAGTTGATCGCGACAAAGGGTCCCTGACCGCGCCGCGACGCGTGGTGGATGAACCGGGCGACGACTTCCTTGCCGGTGCCGGATTCGCCGGTCAGCAGAACCGTGGTTTCGGTGTGCGCTACCCGGGCAGCGTGCGCAAGCACCTCCCTCCATTGCCTGGACTGACCAACCACACGCCGTTGTCCTGTGCGGGATTCGAGCTCGCGCGTCAGCGTCGCGACCTGCGCCTCGAGCCGAGCGGCGGTCTCCAGGGACTTCGCCTGAGTGCGCGCCGCCTCGGCCAGGCGCTCGTGCGACAGCGCCAGGGCCAGATGATCCGCCACGCGCCGCGCGAAATCGACGTCGTCCTCGCTGTAGCGATCCGTCTGGCGCGAGAGAAAGAAGAGCGACCCAAAGACCTCGGTGCCGAGCGGCATCAGCACGCGAAGCGCGGATCGCAAACCAAAGCGTCGGAAGACTTTTCCGCGAAGGCTGTCGGCCGGGATCTCCTCGTCGGCGTCGTGGACGACGTAGGCGTCGCGCTGAAGCTGCGCGAGGTCGTCGCCCGTGATCGCCTGAGGCTCCCAGAACTCGGGGTCCTCCACGGTTGCGCCCGCCATCGCGTAGAAGCGGAACGACGCGCCGTCCTCTCCCCAGGACGTGATGACGAGCATGTCGTGAGGCAGCCCGCCGCGAACGACCTCGGACACCTTGTCGAACACGTGACGGATGTCGAGGGCACCCGCCATCGTGTGCAGCAGCCCGCGAAGACTGTCGATACGTTCCCGGCGCAGCGTCTCGCGTTCGACGATCGCATTGTGTTCGAGAGCGAGGCCGAGCAGGTCCACGACGCCGTCCATCAGCGCCTGGTGAGCGTCGCAGAAGGCGCTCTCTCGCGACGATGTGAGCCAGAGCGCGCCGTGCACGCGGGCGCCCTGGCGGATCGTGCAGACGATGCGCGACTGAACCGCCGCGTCCACCTGATCGACCTGCGTCGCCGGGTCCCCGACGAGGTGCTTGGCCACGTCGATCTCGCCGGTGTCGCGCGCGACGTAGAGCACGAAGGAGTCGGCACGGTCGAGTCGCAGCAGATGCAGGCGTTCGAAGGGAATCGCGGCGCGGAGGGCGCCGGCCAGGCGGGACACCACGTCGCGAAGGCTCGGCGCCTCCGCGACCAGCCGCGCAACCGCCGTCAGCACGTCGGCATGATCGACCTGAGGCATGGAGTGGGCCCACCAGTATAATCCCGCGCACCATGGCCAGTTCCGATGCCGCCAATGCGCTCGGCCCCGGGCTCTCGTGGATCGATCTGAAGTTTCAGGGACGAACCCGGGTCATTGCCACCGCGCTCGTCATCGGCAGAGGAGGCGTGGCGCTGATCGATCCCGGACCGACCAGCTGTCTCGAGACGCTCGAGCTCGGGTTGCAGGCCCACGGCATACGGTGGCCCGACGTGCGCCAGATCCTGCTGACGCACGTGCACCTCGACCATGCCGGTGCCACGGGCACGATCATTCGCGATCACCCGCACCTCAAAGTGCTCGTGCACGAGCGAGGGGCGAAACACCTGGCGGACCCCACGCGGCTGATCGACAGCGCCACGAGAATCTATCGCGATCAGATGGACCGTCTGTGGGGTGAGATCGCTCCGGTGCCGGCACAGAATCTCGAGCCGCTGGCAGGAGGCGAACGTGTCGAAGCGGGCGGGAGGCACCTGGAGGTCGCCTACACACCCGGACACGCGTCACACCACGTCGCCTTCTTCGACGAGTCCAGCGGCGTCGCGTTCGTCGGAGACACGGCGGGCGTGTGCATCGACGAGGGCTACGTGCTCCCGCCTACGCCGCCGCCAGACATCGACGTGGAGGCCTGGTCGGCGAGCGTCGATCGAATCCTGTCCTGGTCGCCGGGAACGCTTCTGCTGACTCACTTCGGACCCGTGGGCCGCGTGCGGCCGCACATGGCGGCCCTCCTCGAGAATCTCGAGGCGGCAGCCGCGATGGTTCGAGCGCTGTTGAATGGGCCTGGAACCGATGAAGATCGCACTGCGGCGTTCGCCGAGGAGATGCCCCGCCGCCTGCGGCAGCACATGACCGAAGAGCAGATCGGCGCCTACCTGATCGCGTCCGGATTCGAACACGCGTTCGCCGGGCTGGCGAGGTATTGGAGGAAGAAGAGTCCGTAGTCCCGGTCGGTCAGCCGTCGTGAATGTTCAGTTGGCGACAGCCAGACGTGCCCCTGATGGCCTGGACGCGGCGGCAGCCGACGCCTTGTCCACAAGGAGGCGAAGGGCATAGCCCGTTGGCGTGCCCGTTGACGTCTTGTATGGGCCGACCCGGTAGACGGCCGATAGCACTTTGCCGTCGCGCAGGGCCGACGGCACACCAGCGTCCTGGGTCGGCCGCTCGAGCTGCAGATGAACCAGCCGATACAGCGGAATCGACGCGGGGACCTGGCACTCCACGAACGCATCGACCTCGCTCACGTCGCGAGTGACCACGGACACGAATCGGAGAGTGCCACTGGCGTCGCGCCATGTCAGCCGAGCAGGAAGGCTGAGCTTGGTGCGGTTTCCAATTCGCGATTGCTCGGTTGTGGTCTGTTGAATCGCTAGCGATCGAATCACGGCTGCCCCCCGTCGAATGCGTTCCTTGCCGGCTCTACGATTCAATGCGCAGGCCTGAGCAATTGGTGTTACTGCCGGGAAGGCAGACGTAGCTGGAAAGTATTGATAACAAAATGGATAGTTTGAGTGAGTCCTCTCCAGCGGAGGACCGCTGAATGGATACTCAGTATCCATACCCCCTGTATACATGGTTACTAGATATCCGCGGCGACGCTCTCGAGCCCAAGGCGGCGGATCTTCAGGTACAGGCCGCGCCGAGTCAGGCCAAGGACCCGGGCGGTCTCGGAGACGTTCCCTCTGGTTCGATCCAGAGTGGCCATGATCATGTCCCTCTCGACCCGCTCCACTGCCGCTGCCAGATTCCCCGGTTGAGCAGGGGCTCGGTCGGGAAGCGCAGGCACCCCTGGGGCCTGCTGACGTTCGGGTGCTGTCAGGTCGGGGGACAGGTTATCTGGCTCGATCGTTCCGCCGGGCGGGCTCATCGCCACGGCGCGCTGAATCTCGTTTCTCAACTGGCGCACGTTGCCTGGCCACCAGTACCTGGCGAAGAGATCCAGCGTCGCCGCGCCCAACTGGATGTCGGGCTTTCCGAGCCGTTCGCACGCGTCGCGAAGGAAGAACGTACTCAGGTGCGGGACTTCCTCGCGCCGGTCACGCAGGGGAGGCACCTGGATTCGAATCACGCTCAGCCGATAGTAGAGGTCCTCGCGGAACTTTCCCTCCGAGACACGCTGCTCGAGATCGGCGTTGGTGGCGGCGAGCACGCGGACGTCTACCGCCTGGGGCCGCGTCTCTCCGACCGGCATCACTTCGCCCTGCTCGAGGAAGCGCAGCAGCTTCGGCTGGATGTCGAGAGGGAGGTCGCCGATCTCGTCGAGGAACAGCGTCCCGCCTGCGGCCGATCGAATCAGCCCCTGCTGGTCCGTAATGGCTCCGGTAAAGCTGCCGCGACGGTGGCCGAAGAGCTGACTGTCGGCGAGATCGCGTGTCGTGGTGGTGCAGTTGTACGGCAGGAACATCGCCGCGCTTCTCGGCGAGCCGACGTGGATGGCGCGAGCCACGAGATCCTTGCCGGTTCCGCTCTCCCCGGTGATGAGCACGGTGAGGTTGTGTCCCTGCAGGCGCTGGACCTGGTCCGCGAGGCGATGCATCGCCGGTCCGGCACAGATGAATCCAGGCAGGAGCGGCTCGATCGGGCGCTCGATGAGCTGATCGACGCTCGGCACGGGACGCTCGCGGGCGCCGCACAACTCGAAGCCCTGTCTCGCGATGGCCGTGAACATGCGCAGGCGGGCGTCGGAGACGCCGTCCAGCTGGCGCGTCAGTGCGATTGCGCAACGCCGCGCGCCATCGGTCTCCTTTCCGAGCGAATCCACGAGCAGCGGACCACCGGCATGCGCCGACTGTCCCTGGCGAGCGGCGTGCGCCAGACCGGCTGCCGCCACCGCGTCGCACCCGGCGGCGGCGACTACTCGCACGTCGCCTCCGGACGATTCGACGAAGACGACGGCGGCGGACGCATCGACGGCTTCGAGCAGGGCCGACGCCGTTTCACGCGCGAGCAGGTCCTTGAAGATCGCCGCGTCAACGAGGCGGCGCACGATGCCCTCGTGCGCATCCGTAGTCTGAGCCACGGGTGAGCTGGCGGGCGCCGCGGCCAGCCGGCTGCGGATTGCGACGGCTTCGTCGAGGTCGCGCTGCGCCCCCAGCGTCTTGAACTCGGCAGCGGCGTGGTCAAGATGCCGTTCGGCAACCGCGGACAAGCCCAGGCGCGCCGTGAGCCGCCCCAGCGCGAGCTGGCTCAAGGCGGCCTGATACCGCTCGCCGAGCAGGTCGAAGACGTTCGAGCTCTGCGCGAAATCGTGACGCGCGGCATCGGGCCGGCCCGACTGCTCGCGGATCAAGCCGCGGATGCGCAGGAACTCCCCCCAGTTGGCGGGTGCGCCTCGCGGGTCCAGCCGGCCCTCGCAGGCTTCGAGGCGCCGCTCGGCTTCCTGGATGCGACCGGCGGTAATCAGGGCGTCGCAGGCCGCAAGCTCCGCCTGAATGATGTCGCTCTGTGGAACACCCGGTGCCGACGCCAGCGCATCGGCCATCGTGACGGCTTCGTCGTAGGCCTGCCGTCGCGTCGCCAGTTTCACTCCGAGTACCTTGAGCGACCACTCGTACCAGCGCATCGTCTGCGTGCCGTAGCCGCCGTACGCCTCGGCGGCCAGGCGCAGGTACTGTTCCGCGCGATCGTAAGACCCGCGCATCAGGTGAATCTGCGTCAACGTGTCGAAGACTGCTCCCGTCGTTTCGTGGAACTGGATCGTGCTCCGCACTTCGAGCGTGCGCGTCAGCACCTGCTCGGCGCGTTCGAGATCCCCGAGCTGGACGAAGATCTGACCGAGCGTGGCGAGCGCGACCGCCAATCCGTGACCCGACCCGCGGGACTGGTGCAAGGCGACGCTTCTTTCGGCGAGCGCAAGCGCCTGCTCGTGCTTGTGCTGCATCAGCGCCACGTTGGCCTGGTTATGCACGATCCCCGCGAGGACGTCGTCGGCCGGAACCGCCATCGCGAGCCGTTCTCCCTGACGGAGCGCTGCCGCCGCCTCGTCACACCGGCCCGACTGCGCGAGCAGCACCGCCGACAGAGAATGAATGAGGGCCAGATGACGACGGTCCCCCACGGCGTGTAGCGCCGACGCGGCCTGGGTCAGGTGCTCGCGGACAATGCCCGAGTCGCCAACCTGCTTGTAGCAGAGGGCGAGTTCGTAATTCGCCAGCCCGATGGCCCGCGACTCGTGAGCGAGATCGGCGTGGCGGAGCGCGCGCGTGTGAAGCGCGATGGCCCTGGATTGCTCGCCGCGGGCGAATGCGACCCGTCCGTGAAGGCGCCACAGCGTCGAGAGCCTGGCGTCGGAAACCGGTTCTCGCAGTGAATCGGGCGGACGACCGAGGACCGCAGCAGCCTGGGTCAGGTCGTCCTGCAGCAGCCAGGCCTCGGCCAGAGCCGCCCGGACGGCCAGCTCGTCATCCCGGCTCAACGAGCCCTTTCGCAGCAAGGGCTGCAGCAGCGGAAGGACCTCTGATCCCCGGCCGCGCTCGAGTGCGCTCGCAATGCGCGCCAGGGTCGAGGACAACGGCGGTGCAGGCACGTAAGGAGTATACAAAGTATACACGCGAAGGAAAGCTATAATCGGTGGCCCATGCCGTTGGCGGCGTCTGGCGTGACCCATCAGGGGCGCCGCTCCACAAACGAAGATACCTGGCTTGTCGATCTCGACCTCGGCCTCCTCGTGGTGGCCGACGGGATGGGCGGTCACAATGCGGGCGAAGTCGCCTCGACGTTGGCGGTTGAGGTGATACGTGAATTCCTGAAGAGCCGCAGCGTCCCGCCGACCAGAGCGATGCTGGAGGAGGCCGTCGAGTCCGCGAACGAGCGCATTCTGAGCGACGCAGCGCGGTATCCCGACTACGCAGGGATGGGTACGACGGTCGTCGCCGTGGTCGTATCCGGCGATCGCGTCTTCTACACCAGCGTTGGCGACAGCCGCCTGTACCTGTGGCATCGCGGGCAACTCACGCAATTGACACGGGACGACTCGTGGCTTGCGGAGGCGCTCGGTGAGGACGAAGCGATGCGGTCGCAGCACGTCGGCGCCCATCCCATGCGCCACGTGCTCACCCGTGTGGTCGGCTTGAGGCCCGAGCTGCAGGCAAAGGCGGCTGAGTACACCTTCGACGCCGACGACTGTCTGCTGCTGTGCAGCGACGGCATTCACGGCGTCGTCCCGCATGAAATGCTCGCCGATATCCTGGCCAGCGAGCACAACGTTGCTGACATTGCCCAGGGCGTGGTGCGGTCCGCGATTGCCAGGGGCGCGACCGACAATGCCACGGTCGTCGTCGCTCGATTGGCTACCGGCTAGCTACCGGCTACCACTCACCGGCGAGTAGCTCGTCACAGAACTGTTGCAACATCCCGACGTCGCGGCGGGGGAGCCGCGCCAGCATCACGCGTCGGCCAGTTCGCTCCAGCGACGTGAAATCGCCGTGCGCTTGAGCCATTTCGAGCACGCCGAATGAGAACGGCGCGTTTGGGACAGCCAGGTCTTCGTGGGTTTCGGCCGTGACGATGAGGAACACGCCGCTCGGCGGACCGCCCTTGTGCAACTGACCGGTGGAATGGAGATACCGCGGACCGTATCCGAGTGTCGCGGCACACCCGGTCCGGGCCGTGACGCCGGCGCGGAAGCGCCGCAGCGCCTGGTCCCAGGCCGGATCCTCCGGTGGCAGATACGCCAGCACGGCGACGTAATCAGTTCCGCGCGCGAGCCGCAGGAACGATTGAGCCGGATGGCCAGAGAGGCGGGCACGCGCGGGACCGCTGAGCGTGACCGGTATGCCGCCCAGAACGGCGTGCGGCTCGGGAGAGGGAAGCTCCCGCCGCTGACGATAGGTGTCGAGCAGCGCTCCAGTCGCGCTCTTGGCCTGCTGCACGTTGGGTTCGTCGAACGGGTTGACGCCGAGCAGTAATCCCGCTGTCGCCGTCGCCACCTCCCATCTGAAGAACTCGGCGCCGAGTGCTTCGAGATTGGGCATCCCGAGGCTCATGTGAGGCACGCCGGCATCCAGCCCGCTATCACCAGACGGGGGAGTCCCGAGCGATATCGTGACGACCAGACGATCGGGTCCGAGCTTCGACTCCCGGGACTCGCCCAGTATCGGTACGACGCCCGTGCCCTGCTTCCCTGTGCTCTCCGCCACGAGTTGCTCGACCCACAGCCCGAATGATTGCAGCTCCGGGGGTAGTTGCAGCGTCAGCTTGTCGCGGCCGGCGAGGACTCCCGCGCCGATGAAGGCGCCGAGCGCCAGGCCCGGATTGTCTTTCGCCCGTGGAGTCCGGCACGCAGCCTCCATGACCCGGGCACCGGCCAGCAACGCGTCGAGGTCGATTCCCATCAGCGCCGCCGGCACCATTCCGAACAATGAAAGCGCTGAATACCGTCCCCCGATGTCCGCCGGGTTCACGAACACGTCGCGAAATGTCTCCGCGGCGGCGCGACGGTGAAGCGCGGTGTCCTCGTCGGTGATGGCAACGAACCGCGTTCCCCACGATTCATGTCCGTGGCCGATCACGCGACGCCGGGCTTCTTCCGCCATCGCATTCGGCTCGATGGTCGATCCGGACTTGCTGGCCAGAACGAACAGCGTCGTCGCGGCGCGTACCATCGCCGGGCGCACGGCATCGGGATCGACCGAGTCGAGCACGCGAAACCGTGGTGATCCAGGTGCCGGTCCAAACACGTCGGCCAGAACTGCCGGAGCAAGGCTGGAGCCGCCCATGCCGAGGAGCACGACATCCGTGAAGCCGTCCCGCTTCACCGAGTCGGCAAACGCACGAAGCCGCGGAACCTGTGAGGTCGCGAATGCAACCGCCTGCATCCAACCGAGCCTGTTGCCGATGAGCCGTTGCGTTTCCGCGTCAGCGCTCCACACGTCGAGACGCCTGAACGACAGCGCGTCCGCGAATCCAAACGTGTCCAGCCGCGCGCATGCCGCCTCGAATGACTCCGTCAGCGATCGAGCGGTGACAGGAAACGCCAACGGGGCAGTCATCCGATGAATCTATAACATAATGATCCGAGCGACATGACACGGTTCCTGACGCGCCTCGTTCTGCTTCTCGTGGTCGCGTCGTGCGCGTGCGCGCAGCCGGGGCCCGCAGCGGAGCGCACGCCGCCGCCCTCCGGCCCGGTGGCAGTGGCGCCGGCCGCCTCGACGGCTCCTCGAATCGTGTTTCTCGGAGATAGCTTGACAGCGGGCCTGGGCCTGCCGATGGAAGCGTCGGTGCCGGCGCTGATCGAGAGGCGCCTGCAGGACGAGGGCTACGAATACAGGGTTGTCAACGCGGGCGTGTCAGGCGACACGTCCGCCGGCGGCCTCACTCGGCTGGAGTGGTCGCTCGAGGGAGACGTGAAGGTCCTCGTGATCGAGCTCGGCGCCAACGACGGTCTTCGCGGGTTGCCGGTGACCAACTTGAAAACAAACCTCGCCGAGGTCATCGTCAGGGCGCGAAGCCGCGGCATCCGCGTCGTGCTGACGGGCATGGAAGCGCCGCCGAACTTCGGTGCCGTCTATACGTCTGAGTTCCGTGACGTCTACCGGCAGCTGGCCAGGGAGCACGACGTGATCTTTGTCCCGTTCTTTCTCGAAGGCGTTGCCGGCATCCCGGCCTTGAACCAGTCAGACGGCATGCACCCCAACGCCCAGGGCGCTCGCGTGATCGAACAGACGATCTGGCGCGCGCTCGAACCGCTGCTCACGAAGGCGACCCATGGCCGGGGGAACGGTACGCGATGATCGAGCTGCGGGGGGTGTCGAAAACAGTCCGGAGCGGCGACCATCCCCTGACGATCCTGCATCCGCTCGACTACACGATCCCCTCGGGACAGTTCATCGCCATCGTCGGTCCCTCCGGGAGCGGCAAGTCCACGCTGCTTGGCCTCCTCGCGGGACTCGACGCGCCGTCCACGGGACAGATCGTCATCGACGGCACCGACATCACGGGACTGAGCGAGGATGCGCTGGCGCGGCTGCGCGGCGACAAGATTGGGTTCGTCTTCCAGTTCTTCCATCTCGTGCCGTCCCTGACGGCGCTCGAGAACGTGCTGATTCCGATGGAAATCGCCCGCCGGAAGGACGCGATGGCGAGAGCGAAGCAGTTGGTGGACGAAGTCGGACTGGCCGAGCGCGCGCATCACTATCCCTCCCAATTGTCCGGCGGCGAGCAGCAGCGAATCGCCATCGCACGCGCGCTGGCCAACGATCCGCCGATCGTCCTGGCCGATGAGCCGACCGGCAACCTCGACTCGACGACCGGACGCCACATCATGGACCTGCTGTTGAACGTCCGGCGATCCAGAAGGTCCACGCTCGTGCTGGTGACGCACGACGCCGAGCTGGCCTCGCTGGCCGACACACGTCTCGTGCTTCGGGACGGGCGACAGGTGCCGCAGGCCCCCGCCGTGACGGCCGCCAGCGCCGAGGTGGCACGATGACCTTCATTGTCCGCATGGCCATGCGGGAGATCCGCGCCTCGTGGCGGCGGCTCCTCTTCTTCTTCGTCTGTATCGCCGTCGGCGTGGCCGCGATCGTCGCGATTCGCTCGCTCATCCAGAGCGTGCGCGAAGGGCTGACGCAGGAGGCGCGTGCCATGACGGGCGCCGACGTGGTCGTGCGAAGCGATCGCCCGCTCGGCGACGCCGTCCGCGCGGCCGTTGCCCGCGAGCGCGCGAGCGGGAGAGTCGGAGTCGTCTACGAGGCGGTCGAGATGGCCACGATGGTCAGGCCGTCCGGCGCCCCATCGGCCCGCATGGTCGAGCTTCGCGCGGTCCAGGACGCGTTCCCTCTGTACGGGACGATGACGCTCAGCGAGGGCACCTATTCGCACTCGCTGCTGCGTGGGCACGGCGCGCTCGTTCGTCCCGAGCTTCTCACGCAGCTCGGGCTGCGCGTGGGCGACGACCTCCTCATCGGAACGGAGCGGTTTCAGATCCGCGGCGTCATCGAGAGCGAGCCGGGCCGAAACCTCGGAGCGTTCTCCCTGGGCTCCCGCGTCTTCATCGACCTGGCCGATCTGGCGTCCACGAAGCTTCTGTCATTCGGCAGCCGCGCGTCCTACGAGCTGCTGCTGCAGGTGCCTGGCCCGCCGCCCGTCCCCGGCCGAAAGGACGTGAGCACGGTCATGGCGTCCGAGTTGTCGGACGCGTTCGTGAACGACTTCGTGCGTGTGCGGTCGTACCGGCAGAACGAAGGCCGCATGAACCAGAACCTGACGCGCGCCGAGAACTACCTGAGCCTCGTCGGGCTCGTGGTGCTGATTCTCGGCGGCATCGGCGTCTCGAGCGTGACGCGCGTGTTCGTCCAGCAGAAGGTGCGAGCGATTGCTATCCTCAAGTGCGTCGGGAGCACGACCCGCCAGGTGCTCGCCGTCTATCTCACGCAGGTCGTCCTGCTCGGCACGGCAGGCAGCATGCTCGGAGTCGGCATCGCGTCGGCGGCGCTTGCCGCCCTGCCGGTGTTTGTCGGCGACCTGGCGGCGATCTTCAAGGTCGACTACGGGTTGACGGCGGGCGCCGTCACCCAGGGCCTCGCGGTGGGGCTGCTCGTCTCGCTGCTTTTTTCCATCGTGCCGCTCCTCGAGGTTCGCAACGTCAAGCCGTCCCTTCTGCTGCGGCAGGACGTGCCGCCATCGCCGGGGGTAGATTGGCTGAAGTGGATCGTCGCGACCGCCGTTGCCTCGTCGCTCGTCGCGGTTGCATCGTGGCAGGCCGGTTCGCTTCGTGTGGGGCTCGTGCTGTCGGGGGGATTTGTCGCCGTGGCTTTCGTGCTGCACCTCGCCGGCGCCGCCCTCATCCGCGCGGTACAGCCGCTTCGACATTCGCGGTCGTTCGCGCTGCGTCAGGCCGTGCTGCACGTCGCCCGCCCGGGGAATCAGACGCGCATCATCCTGCTCGCCGTCGGCCTCGGGGCCTTCTTCATCCTGGGTGCGCGGGCGTTGCAAGTGAACCTGTTGAAGGATTTCTCACTCCAGGTCGGCGAAGGCGCCCCGGACATGTTCCTGATGGACATTCAAGCGACCCAGCGGCAGAGCTTGCTGGCGCTGATCGACCGTGAGAACGGCCCTGACGGCCCGCCCAAGCTCATCCCGGTCCTGCGTGCGCGGATCGTCGGCGTGCGGGGGCGGGACGTGAATCTCGAGAGCTACGAGGACGTGCGCGGCCGGGGCGGGCTGTCGCGCGAGTTCACGGTGACGTACCGCTCGACGCTCGAGCCCAACGAAAAGCTCGTGGACGGGACGTGGTGGGACGAGACGCCGGCTCCGGACGCTGCCGAGGTCTCCATCGAGGAGGGCCTCCGGGCGCGCTACCAGATCCAGTTGGGCGACGAGATGCGCTTCGACGTTCTCGGGCGCATCGTCACCGCGCGCGTGACCAGCTTCCGGGCGGTGGACTTTCGTGACTTCCGCGCTGGCGGCTTCATGATCGTGTTCAGGCCGGGGCCATTCGACGGCGCGCCGCACTCGTTCATCGCGGCGGTGCATGGAGGAGGGGATCGGCCCGCCCGGGCGCGCCTGCAGGGCCTGCTCGTCGCCAGCCATCCCAACGTCTCGGTGATCGATTTGCGCGAGGCGCTCGACAGCATCAAGAGCATCGTCGACAACGTCACGCTCGCGGTGACGGTCGTGGGGGCGCTCGTGCTCCTCAGTGGAAGCCTGATCCTCATTGGCGCCGTCTCGATGACGAAGTTCCGCCGCGTGTACGAGGCCGCCATCCTGAAAACGCTCGGCGCGAGCAGCCGGCTGATCGCCGCGATGCTGCTCCTCGAGTACGGCGTCCTCGGCGCTATCGCCGGCACCGTCGGCGCGCTCGGGGCCATCGCGCTGAGTTGGGCCGTCGCGCGCTACGCGCTCGACATGTCGTGGGAACCAACGCCGATCCTGACCATTGCGGGCATCGTCGTGACCGCAATCGCCGTCGCCGCGATCGGCGTGCTCGCCAGCCTGGACGTGCTGCGGCACAAGCCACTCTCGACGCTGCGTGCGGAGTAGCGGTACAATCGCTATTTGAGCCGGGCGCGAAAGGGTCCGCAGGGGAGTTCGATCCATGGACGTCGACCACTATCGTGACGCGCTGCTGAGGAAGCGAGGCGAGCTGCTGGGTGGCTCTGCTTCGAAGCCGCTGCAGTGGACGATGGAGAACAACTCCGGGCGTCAGGGAGACATGGCGGATCAGGCGGCCGGCAACAACGAAGTCCACATCCAACTCAAACTGAAACAGACCGACGCCAAGATTCTTCAAGCGATCGAAGGCGCGCTGCGCCGGATCGAGGAGGGCACCTACGGCGTCTGCCGCGACTGCGGCGAGCCCATCGCCGAGGCCCGCCTGAACGCGATCCCGTGGACGCGGGCGTGCATCAGCTGCAAGGAGAAACAGGGGTAGCCGTGTCGCCGGACGAGCTTCGATCGCTGCTGACCTCGTTTACCGCCGATCGGCTGGCGCTGCTTTCGCGTCACGAGGCGGGCGCGAAGGTCGTCAGCCACTACGACTTCAACAACGCGTATCAGTACGTCATCGCCCGGGAAGAAACGCAGCTGTCGTGGCTGCAGAGCGCGCTCGAAGAGTTGGGTGCGTCCGCGCTCCCGCCGGCGGCCGCCGTCATTCCCGTTCCGCCAGGCCCGAAACCGGCCCGCCGCGTCAGCGCGTCGGCCTTCCGCGGCATCCTCGATGACGACGTCCGTCACCTTGCCGACTTCGTCAAGCGGTGGCGGGCCCCCGTGGCCGCGATGACGCAGGCGAGGCATCGCACGATGCTCCAGGTCATCCTTGGCGAGTCGGTCGAGCATCAGCGCCTGTTCGAGCAGGCCGCCGCCGGACTCGAGGATGTGATCGGCCGCCGCACCACGGGTGCCGAGCGCGTCGGCGCGGTCTTGCCGACACGCTGGATGGAGTAAAAGGGGGTCGGGAGTCATTTTCGGCGCGTCCAAGAATAATGACTCCCGACCCCCTTTTTCCCGTCGCGATTGCGCTCGGCAGCAACCTCGGCGATCGCCACACGTCCCTCCGCGCGGCGATCGACCAACTGCGCCCCCTCCTCCAGTCGATGCGCGCGTCGAGCTTTCACGAAACGGCGCCCGTCGGAGTAGGCGATCAGCCGATGTTCCTCAACGCAGCCGTCGTGGGCGAGACCAAGCTCCCCGCGCATGACGTGCTCAGAGCCCTTCTGGACATCGAGGCGAGGCACGGCAGGGAGCGCCCATATCCGGGGGCGCCTCGAACGCTCGATCTGGACTTGATTCTGTACGGCGGAGAGGTGATCGATTCGCCGGAACTCGTCGTGCCGCACCCGCGGTTCAGGCAGCGCCGGTTCGTCCTGGAGCCGCTGTCGGAAATAGCGGCCGACTGGCGCGACCCGATCACGGGCCGCACGGTGTCCGAGCTGCTGCTGACACTGAGCGGCTGACGCCAGTCTGATCTACTCGGCCGTTCTCGCCGTTCGCCGGAAGATCCCCGAGAAGCCTTCCTCGAAGAGCGTGTACACGGCGGGCACGAGGACCAGCGTGACCACCGTCGAGGTCAGCAGCCCGCCAATCACGACTCGCGCGAGCGGCGCCTGCAGTTCGCCTCCCTCGCCCACGCCGATCGCCATCGGCACCAGGCCGAGCATCGTGGCGATCGACGTCATGAGGATCGGCCGCAGGCGCGTGCGGCCGCCAAGCTCCACCGCTTCACGGATGGGAAGCCCGTCGCGGCGGCGCAGTGTGTTGACGTAGTCCACGAGAAGGATCGCGTTGCTCACGACGATCCCGGCCAGCATGATGATCCCGATATAGGCCTGCATGCTGAACGACGACCCGGTCACCATCAGGCTGAGCACCACGCCGATGGCCGCGACGGGAACCGAGAACATGATGATGAAGGGGTCCCGCAGCGATTCGTACTGCGACGCCATCACGGCGTAGACCAGGAGCACGGCCAGGATCAGCACCATCCTCAGCTGCTGGAACGATCGCGCCTGCTCCTCGACTTCCGAGCCGAATCCGACGGAGAAGTCGGGGGGGCGCTGGACCTGGCCGATCCGTTCCTGGACCGCCTCCACCGCTTCACTGAGCGGGATCTCCGTTTCGGCGTTGACCCGTGTGACGCGCTCCATGTTCTTCCGATCGATCTGCACGGGGCCCGCTTCGCGGTTGACCGCCAGCACGTTCTTCGCCGGCACGACCTGTCCTGTCGGAGTGCTGAGCAGGACGTCGCCGACGTCGGAGATCTCCTGTCGATCGGCCTCCCGCAGGCGGACGACGACCGGATACTCGTTGCCCCGTTCACGGAACTGCGCCGCCGCCGTACCGGCGACGTTGGTCTGGATCGTCGACGCGACGCTGCCGACCGTCATGCCGAGCATGGCGGCCTTCGGCCGGTCCACTCGCACCGCGATCTCGGGTCGCCCTTCCTCGCGGCCGACGCTCACGTCCGCAACCCCCGGCGTGTCCTCCATGACGGCGCGGACATCCTGCGCCACGCGGCGCGCGTCGTCGAGGTCGTGGCCGCGGATCTCGACCTGCAGCCGGCTGGAACCGCCGCTGTTGTTGTTCGTTCCGCCTCCGCTGAGGAACCGCATGATCTGGTTGTTGCCGCCCGACGGGTTTGCGCGCACCTGCACGCCTGGCAGCGCCCCCTGCAACTCGCGCCGAAGCATGATGGCGATGTCCTCGTTCGTGCGCGTGCGCTGGTCGCGCGGGACGAGGAGGAGCCGGATCTGGCCGCGATGCGTGCTGCCGCCGCCGCCACCGCCGCTGCCCGACCAGTTGTTGCCGCCGCCCCCGCCGTTGGTGATGAGTGTGATCCGCTCGCTTTCGGGAACTTTCTCGCGAACCATCTCCTCCAGCCGCAGCAGCGCTTCCTCGGTCCGCTCGATTCGCGTTCCGACGGGGAGCTCCGCGTTGATGTTGACCTCGCCCTCGTCGGTCTGCGTGACCAGTTCGACGCTCACCATCGGGTAGAGCACGACGGCAAGGACGACGAGCGCGGCTGCTCCTCCGATCACTGTGGGGCGGTGATTGAGCGCGACGTGGATCGCCCGCCGGTACCGTTCGTCCATTCCTTCCAGGAAGCGCTCGCTG
>DASTDQ010000178.1:0-4510 GCA_035710305.1 Vicinamibacterales bacterium
GCAGGACAACAAGCTCGCGGTCCAGGCCAGCGGTAGCAGCCCAATCTGGTCGTCGATCGTCGAGCGCGCCAACGTTGCGGCCGGCTTCAACGTGACGCTGCAGCCGGATCCGTATCAGCCCACGGACGTCAAGGAATTTCACGTAGCGTCAGTGCCCAGCCTCAATTTCACGACCGGCGCACATCTCGACTACCACAGGCCGTCCGATACGCCTGACAAGATCAACTACGAAGACCTCGACCGGGTCGCCGCGTTCGCCGCGAGCATCGCGGCGAGGGTGATGGAACAGGAGCAGGCGCCACAGTTCACGAAGGTCGAGCAGTCCAGCCAGACGGTGAATCGCACGGGCGTCCGCGTGTCCACGGGCACCGTGCCCGACTACACGGCGGAGGCGAAGGGACTGCTGCTTGGCGGCGTCATCGGCGGCGGGCCCGCCGAGCAGGCGGGTCTCCAGAAGGGCGACGTGATCATCGCCATTGCGGGCCAGACCATCGCCAACATCTACGACTACACCTACGCGCTGGAGTTGCTGAAGATCGGCGAGCCGGTCGCGGTCGTCTACATGCGCGGCGCGGAGAAGCGCGAGACCACGCTCACGCCAGCGGCAAGACGATAGGCGGCGTTCGCCGCCGTCCTTGATCCCTGGGTCTTGGTGCTTGGTCCAACTCTGAACCAGACGGACCCAGCACTAAGGACCAAGGACGGACCCAGCACAAAAGGACCAAGTGTAAGTTCTCAGGACGCCGGTGACGTTCCGGCTCTCGCCTTTGCCAAGAGTCTCTCGTACGGGGTCTGGCCTGCCAAGGCCCCGTGCGGCCGGTGGTAATTGTAGTAGTCCTCCCATTCTTTGAGCTTCTGGTTGAAGAGGTGAATGTCGTCGGTAATCCCGTCGCGATCGAGGAGCTGGTAGAACTCCTGGTCGTCGACGCGATGGGACCGTTCGACCTTGCCGTTCAGATGGGGCGTCCTCGGCCGGATATACACGTGGCGGATGTCGAGCTCCTCGAGATGCCAGTGAAAGTGCGACTGGAATTCGGCGCCATTGTCGGTCTGAATGACGTGGACGCGGAAGGGCAGGCGCCGCAGTACGTCATCAATGAATTCGATCGCTGTCCGTTGATTGCAGGCGTCGTAGACCTTGAGCACGCGAATGCGTGTGCAATCGTCGATCGCGGTGAATTGGTAGAACCTCCGACGCGTGCCGGCGATCCGCTCGAGAAACTTGACGTCCACCTGGAGTCGATGGCCCGGCTGCGCTTTCTCGTAGCGCGTCCAGCGGTGCGCGTGCCGCCGGTACTTCTGATTCGCCGGCAGCCGGTTCATGCCGTGGCGGCGCAGAATGCGATGTACGGACGCACAGGCGATCGAGAGGCTGTGAAACCGCTTCAGGTAATCGGCAATCTTCCCAGGCCCGAAGTGGTAGTGCTGCCGGAGGTACAGGATCTTGCTCACGACCTCGGCCGGCGTCGCCCGCGGGGAGCGGTGCGGC
Organism: Vicinamibacterales bacterium; assembly: GCA_035710305.1. GTDB lineage: Bacteria > Acidobacteriota > Vicinamibacteria > Vicinamibacterales > UBA2999 > Gp6-AA40. The sequence goes on from DASTDQ010000178.1 coordinate 1,490, forward strand.
GCGCGCGCCCGGTCCGCCAAGCCAATATCACCGTGCTCGTGATAGCGCTGTCGCCACTTGTAGAACGTCTTTCGGGAAATCGCGAAATGCCGGCAGGTCCGCGCCACGTTGCCGGCATCGCCAGCGGCGTGGAGCAGCTTCAGGCGCCAGCTGGTCAACCGCCGTTGCTCTGTATTCGTCATCGGGTCTCCACTCTAAGGTTTTTGAGCTTAGAACGGAGAGCTGGATGTCACCTCTGTCCCGTGATTTCACAAGGACGGACAAAGGACCAAGAACGAAGGACCAAGGACTGAGAGGCGCAGTTCTCAGTTGAGCGCCGCGACGCGCCGCCGGAGCGTCTTGACGTGCTCCCAGATCTGCTGGTGCTCCGCGCGCGTTTCTTTGTCCGTCTCGCTCATGCTGGCCAGCTTCAGGTACGCCTGAAGGTCGCGCAGCGCCGCGCTGACGTCGTTCATGTGATAGGCGAGCAGGCCGCGGTCGCGGAGCTCGCTCAGCGCCGACGGCGTGATGGCGAGCAGCAGCTCCGTCACGTCGCGCGCCTGGGGAAACGAGCGCATGTGCACGTAGATGCGCTTGAGATTGAGCAGCATGCGCACGAGGATCTGCGTCCGCGTGGCGGGAGCCAGCAGCGATCGGCTGAACGCTACCTCGCTGCCCACGTGCCTCTGCAGCAGCAGGCGGCAGTTGTGCTCCGACAGCAGCGCGCCCGAGTGGAACGGGTCGATCACCAGCGGGTTGCCCGCGGGCTCCGGACAGCGCACGAGGAAGTGTCCCGGGAAGTTGACGCCGTCCGCGTACAAGCCCGCCCGCCGGGCCACCTCCATGTAGACGATCGACAGCGTCAGCGGAATGCCGGTGCGGCGCTCGAGGACCTCGTTGAGACAGCTGTTGCGCGGGTCCTCGTACTGATCGCGATTGCCGGTGAACCGCATCTGGCCGAAGAGGTATTCGTTGAGCGCCTTGATCCCGCCGTGCGCCGACGTGTCGCCCGTGTCCTCCACGTGCTGCGCGACGGCGCGACGGGCGGCGTCCCCCATGGCATCGAGCCGCGCGATGTACGGATCCGGGTCGAGACGCGGGTACTCGACGCGTGCCACGACCAGGGCTGCCGGCGCGAGCGCGACGCCGGGGGCGTTGGATTCGGAGACGAGCGCGCTGATCAGTTCTTTTCTCACGCAGTGTTCAGCTCGCACATAGACGATCCAGCGCCGACAGCGTCAACGCGCCCAGGCCGTCAACCACCAGCTCCGCGTCCGTCAGTTCCGCGGCCGTGTAACTCGTCGTGACGCCGACCAGCCGCAGGCCCGCGCCGCGCGCCGACTGCAGCCCCCATCGCGAGTCCTCGATCGCCACGGAGCGGCGAGGGTCGAGCTGGCGGCCCGAGTGCTCGCACAGCGACTGAAAGGCCAGCCGGTAGGGAGCCGGCGACGGCTTGCTCTCGGGCGTGTCCCCGGCCGCGACGATCGCGGCGAACAGACCGCCCACACCGGCCGCGTCGACGATCTCTTCGATCTCGTGCCGCAGCGCGCCCGAGGCGATCGCGAGAGGCACCTGAGACGCCGCCTCGCGGATGAAATCGACCGCGCCGGGAAAGAGCACCGACCCGGACCGGAGCATCTCCTGCATCCGCTCGCCCTTGCGCGCGACGAGCGTCGCCACTCTGCCCTCGCCCATCGGCACGCGGCGGTCCCGCCCCAGCGCCTCGAACATCCCCACGTCGTCGTAGCCGAGGTAGCGGGTGTAGTACTCGTCGGGCGTCAGCTCCACGCCTTCAGCGGCGAGCGCGTGCTGGAACGCCATCAGGTGGAGCGGCTCGCTGTTGGCGATCACACCGTCGAAGTCCAAGACGATGGCCTGGAGAGCGCGAGTCATGCGCCCGGCGCCTTCTCTCCAGCTCGGATGGCCACCTTCAACCGGTTCGACGGGGGCGGATACGGGCACTCGTAGGTGTTGTTGTAGGCGCAGTACGGGTTGTACGCACGATTGAAGTCGATCGCGTAGATGCCGGTCGCCGTCGGGTCGAGGTCGAGGTACCTCCCCGCCGGGTAGGTTTCGTTGCCCGTGGTCAGGTCGGCAAACGGGACGAAGAGCGACTCGATGCGCCGCGTCCCGTTGGGCACGAACGCGGCCAGCGTCATCGGCTCGCCGCCGAGCCTGAACTCGAGCACGCCCACGCGCTGCATCTTGCGCAGCGTGCCGGTCGAGGTCGGCATGTCGAACACGGGGCGGTCCTCCGACAGACGCAGTGCGGCAGGGACGTTGAGTCCAGGATCGACGTCGTAGTAGCGAAGCGGGAGCAACTCGGTGCGCTTCGCCGCCGGAACCGGCGAGCACTCGTCGGGGGACGAGGGGCTGCCGCACTCGGGGAGCTCGGCGAACGCGCGGTTCGTGGTCGCCCGCGCGGCGGCGATTGTGGACAGATAGGAGGAGTCGTCCGGGGCAGGCGGCCCGGACGAGCAGGCGGTCGTCAACACCAACGCCGCAACGCCGAGCGAGACGAAATGACCTGCGGCTCTAACTCCCAACTCCCAACTCCCAACCACCAACTACCAACTACCAACTACCAACCAAGTAAGTATTTTCGCTCAGCCACCGTCGCATCGGCCAGCCTGCGCCGCAGTGCCACCGTGTTCACCGGCGTGACTTTCAGTACACGGCGAAGGGCCGCCAGCAGCGTGCGCAGCGTGTCGCCCTCGGCCATGCCCGCCAGCGCGCTCCGGGCCGCGTTCTCCACCCGCTGCGCCGCGTCGTTGACGAACACCTGGGCGGCGGCCGCGTGCAGCTCGCTCGTGTGCGACGGCGCTGCCGCCGCGCACCGGGCGCGCAGGACGGCGCTCTCGGCCGCGAAGCTGTCGATGACGACATCGGCCGCGTACCCGAGGACCTCCTGCTGGTCCGTGAGCTTCTCGCCGTAGGTCTGCATGGCCGTGCCGACGATCATCAAGGCCACTTTCTTGAAGCTCGTCACCGCCCGCGTCTGTTCCGCGAGCGCACCGTCGTCCACGGCGGTGGATCCGGCCG
>DASTDQ010000179.1:0-5147 GCA_035710305.1 Vicinamibacterales bacterium
AGACGTCCTGCTCGGGCTCCCAGACGTCCTCGCGCCCTCCCGCGAAGCCGAACGTCTTGAAGCCCATCGACTCGAGGGCGCAGTTGCCCGTGAAGACCATCAGGTCGGCCCACGAGATCTTCCGGCCGTACTTCTGCTTGACCGGCCAGAGCAGCCGGCGCGCCTTGTCGAGGTTCGCGTTGTCCGGCCAGCTGCCGAGCGGCGCGAAGCGCAGCGTGCCCGATCCCGCTCCGCCGCGGCCGTCGTGAATACGGTATGTACCCGCGCTATGCCACGCCATACGGATGAAGAGCGGCCCGTAGTGGCCGTAGTCCGCCGGCCACCAGTCCTGCGACGTCGTCATCACCTTCTCGATGTCCTTCTTCAGGGCGTCGAGATCGACGGTCTTGAACTCTTCGGCGTAGTTGAAGTCCTTGCCCATCGGATCGCCCGCGGGCGGGTTCTGGTGGAGGGCCTTCAGGTGCAGCTGCTTCGGCCACCACTCTCGATTCGACGTGCCGCTGTGGGCTTTGCCAGAGAAGGGACACTTGCTTTCGTTACTCATCGACGTTGACCTCTTCCAGGAATGGGAGTGCCCGGCTCAGTCCGGGCGTTTTCTTGTGGCCCGCTGACGGGGCCGTCGGGATGAATGTGCGGGGGACGCCGTGTCCGCCCTCAGGCGGACTCGTTGATGCGCGCGGGATGACTTTCGGGACCTCACCTGGCAATCTGGGCACCGACCCCAGTACACGACTTCGGCTTCGTCGATCTCGTAACCCCCCTCGTTCGCCGCGGCGAGACAGGGGGCCGAGCCGACCGCGCAGTCGACGTCCACCATGCGGCCGCAGACGCGGCAGATCAGGTGGTGGTGGTTGTCGCCCACCCGGGTCTCGAATCGCGCCGGCGACCCGGAGGGCTGAATGCGCCGGACGAGGCCTTCGGCGACCAGGACGCCAAGGCAGTCGTACACCGACTGGAGCGAGATGGCCCCGATCTCGGCCCTGACGGATTCGGCCACGGCGTCGGCCGCGGCATGGGGCTGACCCGCGACGGCCCGCAAGACAGCCAATCGCTGGGCCGTCACCTGAATGCCGCGCTGGCGAAGAAGGTCCGCTGGGTCCGAAGCCACGGGAGTCATATTAAATCAAATAATTGAGTGATTCAAATATTGTGAATACTCGTGGCGAAGCGGCATCCCTCCTGCGCTAGAATCGCCAGCGCTTCCCCTCTCCTACTCTTTGTGAGGACTCGACGATGATGCGACGGTTTGTGTTGGCAGTAGTGCTCGTGTCAGTGGCCTCCGCGGTTCACGCCCAGGAGCCCGTGGTTGGCGTGAAGGATCCCGAGTCGTTGTTCAAGGACGCGGATCCGGTGCTCAACCGCAACAAGCAGGCGGCGCTGCACATCATGCGCGAGCTGCTGCAGTGCAACCAGTGGGATCGCGCCGGCGAATGGCTGACGCAGCGCTACATCCAGCACAACCCGAACGCCGCGTCGGGGCTCGACGGCGTCGTCGCCTTCTTCACCAAGGTGATGAAGCGCCAGCGCGTGGACAAGTGCGATCGGCTGACCACGGAAGTCGTCGCCGTGATGGCCGATGACGACTACGTCACGGTGATGATGCCGCGCCGGTATCCCGATCCGCGGAAGCCAGGCGCCGAGTACTTCACGACGTGGTTCGACACCTGGCGGTTCGTCAACGGCAAGGCCGACGAGCACTGGGATCCGGCGACGATTGCCGCGCCGGCGGCAAAGTAGCAGCTACCTGGCCTTCTCGAAGATCGCGGCAAACGGCGGGGCGATTTCCTTCGGCACCCACGCCGGTACGCCCTCGGGTGCCCAGTTGGGCACGGTGGTGACGTGCCTGAGAAGGGCGCCGACCTCGCTCTCGACGACTTCGGGGGGCACGCCCTGGCCGCCGCGGTTGGTTGGCACGCCGGCAGGCGGCGCCGTGTTGGGTCTGGGTGGGAAATCCACGACCGCGAGCCGCCCGCCGGGCTTCAACGACTCGGCGAGGCTGCGAATCATCGCGGCAGGTTCGGTCACGTAGTGAAAGACGTTGCGCATCAGGATGGCGTCGCAGCACCCGGCCGGCAGGTTGGTCGAGGCGGCGGCGCCCCTGATGACCGTCACGTTCGACAGCCGTTCCCGCGCCGCGAGAGCCCGCAGCGCCGTCAGCTGCTCCTCACTGATGTCGGTCGAGTAGACGTGCCCGGATGGCCCGGTCCACTGGGCGAAGCGCAGTGTCCACGCGCCGAGCCCCGCGCCAACGTCCGCGATCCTCATGCCCGGCTCGAGCCGGAGGAGCGGCACGAGCCGCCGGACTTCGACGTCGGCAAGCGTGATCTGCTCGTCCGTGGGACGCATCGGCGGCGCCGTCTGGCCTGCCGGAACGACCACGAGGACGGTGAGAACGAGCGCGGTGCCACAATGCACGTTCATCGTCGTACATGCTAGCGTGTTCAGGTCTCAGGGGGCGTTCATGAAATCGCTGGTCTTGCTGGTCGCCGTACTGGCCTTCGCACGCGGGGCCGCGGGTCAGGACGCGGACGATTATCGCGGCGGCTGGAGAACCGACGGCGGCGAGGCGCACACCTACCAGTTCTCGATTCGGGGCGTGGCGGTCAGAGGCATCTATTGCACCTACTGCGCCGATGCCACAACGCTCGCGTTCGTCGATGGGACGCTTGGCCCCGACGGAATCAGGTTCGAGGTCACGCATGTGAACGCGGACGGCAGCACGAGGTACAAGGATCAGGCCGTCGCCACCGTCAGCCAGGGACGATTGATCGTGACGGGCACGAGCGGCGCGCCGGGCCGCCGGCGGTTCGAGCGCGTGCTCATCAAGGATCCGCGCGGACCGGATCCGATCCCCGTGAAGGTGTCCGTGCTCCCGAAGGATCGCCCGCCGGTGCCGGCGAACCCTGTTCGTCGAAACCCGGACGGCGCGGACGGCCTCCGCTACATCCAACCGGGTCCGTGGAAGTCGACGCTGACGGAGAAAGACGTGGTCGGCGTGTGGCTGGGATTCGGCGTGGGGGCGCCGAAGCAGTTCTTCATCATCAAGAAGGTCGGCAGCCGGCTTCGCGGCATGGTGTGCGGCACGTGCGACAACCCGTACACGATGGCCGCGCTCGACGATTTCCGGATCGAAGGAGACACGCTGACGTTCAACATCCTTCACGAGGACTGGGGCGACGGGGAGATCCCCACCTTCGACAAGCACGTGACCGCGCACGTGGGCTGGAACGAGATGCGGTGCACGACGACCGCGGACCACCAGCCGCCCCCAAAGCCGCCGGCCCCGGGCATCGTCCCGGGGTTCTCCTTGCAGGGCCCGGTTCCGATCGAGGCGACGTCGGGAAACGTCTGGCCCGAGTGGCCGCCGAAGAACACCTCGTCGCCGCGCTAGGCGGCTTCAATCCGGCACGTCCCATGTTCAGGGAGTCAGCCACATCCTTGGCTTCGGTGTAATCTGTGACGGTATGGCAGCGTTGAATTGGTCGCAATGTCCCGCGGTGGAACGTATTCCTGGCAAGGTCAGCGGTGCCTGGGTGTTGAAGGGTACCCGCATGCCGGTCGCGACAATCTTCGAGAACCTTGAGGCGGGAGCCAGCATCGACGACGTGCTCACTTGGTACGAGGGCCTCGACCGCAAGCAGGTGCAGGCGGTTATCGAGTTCGCGGCGCGGAGCCTTGACCTGGCTGCGACAGAGCGTTAGGCCAGATGCGGGTCTTGCTGGACCAAGGGACACCCCTACCACTCAGGCAGCACCTCCTTCATCACGCGGTCCGGACAGCCTTCCAAGAAGGCTGGGCGACGCTCGCCAACGGTGACCTGCTAACGGCCGCGGAGTCCGCTGGGTTCGAGGTGTTCGTGACGACGGACAAGAACCTGAAGCACCAGCAGGATCTCTCCAAGCGCAGCATAGCAATCATTGTCATCGGGCACGCTCAGTGGCGTGGGCTCGAGGCCCACGTCCACCTCGTCGTGGCGGCCATCGATCGAGCTGCCAAGGGCAGCTACGACGAAGTCGAGATCCCCGTCGGCTGAATTACGCTACGCACCTCAATCGGGCACGTAGGCGATCATCATGCTCCGCAGGGCCGCGTACTCGAAGTCCGACGCGTCGCCGAACTCCTTCTCGTATTCCCTGAGCGGGTTCCGCGTGACGGCGTCTTCAGGACCGAGCCCCATGTTCAGGTAGCCAATCATCGTCGCGAACAGCGTCTGATACATGTCGCGGTGCCGCGCGATCTCCTTGCCGGTCATCATGCGGCCGTCGGCAGCCACCACGCGCGTATCTGGCTTGACGAGACTGGCGAGCCGCTCCAGCGCGCGAACGCGGCCGCCCAGCCACGCGCCGTTCCGGTGGTCGATGAGCGGCCATCGCTCCGCGGACACGACTCCCCCGGTGGCCAGCAGGTTCAGCTTGGGAAAGTAGACGAAGAGATCCCCGTCGGTGTGCGCTGCGGGCATGTAGCCGTAGTCCACCTGCTGCCCCGCGAACTCCATGGAGCCGTCGCCGCGCGTGGTCCGGGTCGGCCGGGCGGCTTCAGGCAGAGGGGACAGGCGGCTGGTGAAGCCGATAGCGGAGTACACCGTGCTGCTCAGCGTCACCTTCGTCTTCTCGTGGGCGAAGATGACGCCGCCCGCCCGGCCCACGGCGTCGTTGGCGCCGGTCACGTCCGGATGCCAGTGCGTGTTGATCAGCGTGTGGACGCGGCTGCTGCCGGTTGCCTTCAACACGGCGGCCACGAGGGCATCGGCGTTCGCCGTCAGGCCGCCGTCGATCATGAGCGCGCCGTCCGGACCAGGCAGCGCGATCACGTTGCCGCCCGCGCCCTGGAGCAGCGTCGCGCCACCGAGGTCGATCGTCGTAATTGGTAGGCGGGTCTGAAGACCCGCCTCTACGGGCATCAGCGCGCAGCCGACCGCGGCAACGCCGGCCTGGAGAAAGCGCCGCCGCGAGAACCCGTTACGGTCCGCTGGTGATCGAAGGCTTGTAGACGGGCTCATGCACGCTGGACTCGCCGAGCGGCCAGATGTCTTCCCAGACGCCCTGCGGCGGACCGAGGACGGGCCACGCGGGACTCTTCGCCATCAGTTTCGTGGCGCCCAGCTCGCGGAGCAACGCCGCCTCTTCCTTGTAGATCGGCGTCTGCAG
>DASTDQ010000180.1:0-5876 GCA_035710305.1 Vicinamibacterales bacterium
CGCGCCGTAGCGCGTAAGTGGCAGGCGCGCGAAGGCGGGGCGGTTAGCTCAGTGGTAGAGCACCGGCTTTACACGCCGGCTGTCACAGGTTCGAGTCCTGTACCGCCCACCAACCTTCGCTCACGCGAGCAGAGTGAGCTACGGTTGGCAAGCCAATGAACGGCTTGCAGCGCGAAGGTGGACTGGCGGTCAGGAAGTCCCATCGGGGTGGTAGTTCAGTTGGTTAGAACGCCGGCCTGTCACGCCGGAGGCCGCGGGTTCGAGTCCCGTCCACCCCGCCAACCGTCGCTCACGCTTGCCAACTCACGTGAGCTTCGGTCGGCAAGCCAATGATCGGCTTGCCCGCCATAGCGCGGAGCGCGACGGCGGGTTGGCAGGCCGAGCCCGCTTCGCGTCATTCGTGCCGGGGTGGACGGTCTCGCTCGATCCACCGAGGCCTTCGGCCTCGGTGAGATGGCTCGAGTCCCGTCTCGTTCAGTCCGCCGACGCCGGTGGCGTCGGCGAGACAGTGCGAGTCCCGCTGTCCGCCATTCCCTCGCTTCGCTCGGTCTTGTGCCGGGGTGGACGGTCTCGAAGGGCAACGCCCGAATTCGATTGCGTAATGGCAGGATTCGGCTCGCTGAACTGCACTGGTATGAAGCGCATGGCATCGGCAAGAAAGAGTTCAAGCGCAAGAAGTACCTCGACTAGAGCCCGCAAGTCGGCTGCGCAGCGAAGCACATTCGCGGTGTGCGTCCGCAACGAGGGATACGAGGCATCACTCGAGCGCAACAAGATCTACGCCGTGCTGCCCGACGAGGACGCCCAGCGGGATGGTGACCTGCGCGTCATCGACGAGAGCGGCGAGGATTATCTGTTCTCCGCTGACCGCTTCGTCGCGATCGAAGTACCTGCGCCCGTCAGGGCCAGCCTGTTAAGGGGTTCGCGGGTCTGACGCGGCGCCCGTCTCCAAACGCCTCCACGAATCGGGTTTGAGTCCCGTCAGTTCGCGAAGCAGTAGAAGTATCCGTTTCCGCCCGTGCCGACGAGATTCTGCTGCGAGCAGCCTCTCGAGCTGTGCGCGGCGTTCCATGAGTTCGGCGCCGCACCGCCGCCCTGCTTGTTGTGATGGCCGACCATCGCCCCGCCGGTCGTCTCGGCGCTGGTCCAGTTGCCGCACGGCGCATCACCGGTCTGCAGCGTTCCGTCCGCCTGCGAGCCGGTGAGGATGTCGTGCTGGTTGCCCGCGACTTGCGTGCCTTTCTCGGTCAGCGACGTTTCGCCGCCGAGATTGTTGGCATCGGAATGGAGATCGGCCACCGACTTGGCCACCACCACGCCCTTCGCATTCATCCACGGCCCCTTGCCGATGCGATCGCGCGCGTTCACCGCCGGCTGCCCGGCCGCGGCCGCGGCGCTCAAATACGCGCGCCACGTGCGGTTGCCCGCTCCGGCGGCCGCCGCGAGCGTCTGACACTGCTTGTCGGCGCCGGCGAGTCCGCCGAGATTCGCCCCGTTGCCGGGTCCGGCGCTCGTGATGAAAAAACTCATCTGATTCTGCTGCGCAGAGACGCCCAGCGTTGCGACGGCCGCACACACGGCCAACCCGATCGTTCCTGAAATCCACTTCGTCATGAGCCTCTCTCCTGATTGAAATCGCGGGCGATCATAGCGCACCGTTCATTTTATCCGCAGCGTCATCGCGTGGACGTCCGCGCGCTCGATGCCCATCGGGTCCACGTTCGACACCGGCACGCGCGACTCGAAAAATCCGTCGCGCCCGCTCTCCAGGATCTTCAACACGCCAACTCCCGGCGTGCTGCCCGTGCTCACGTGCGGGTCCGCCGTCAGCGGGTTGGGACCGCGAAGCGACATGAACGCGTGGCTGCCGTTGGGCGAGACCGCAAGCAGATCGGGCGTCGGATCGTCGGAGACGTCGCCCTCGAGCGGAACGATGTTCACGATCTGATCAATTTCCGTGTCCACGACCCACAGGAAATTCCGGCCCCGATCCGCGACCCACAAGTACTTCGAATGCTTCGTCAGCGCGGCGCCGTGCGCGTCCGCCTCTTCCGAAGGGTCGCTGAACACCAGGGCAGGCGGCGGCGTGTTCGGCGCGTTCAGTCCCGAGTATCCATCGGTGGGGAACGCGTACAGGTCCGCCTGGTGGAGGTTCGCCGCGGTGCCGCCTCCCGAGTCGATATACATTTTGCCCGGAACCTCCGCGCCCAGGCATCCGTTGCCCTGCACGGTGAAGCGGTCGTACTCCCCCACGATTGTCATGGGCGTGGTGCGCCCGTTCACCACGAACAACCCGCCTCCGCGAAGCGTGACGAACACGAACCGGCTGGTCGATTCGGGAACCGGACAGATGGGCGCGTTGTCCGGCCTCAACATCGCCGCTTCGCACGGCAGGCCGTTGGGCGTCGTGCAGGTGGCAAGGTTCAACGTCGCGGCCGGTTCGTGGACGAACGTATTGGTCGCGTAGTCGGTTCGAATGCGCTCGAAGAGTTTCCCGTTCTGGTTTGCAACCGTGACGTAGGTCTCGTCCGGCGACGGCGATGACATGTGCGCCTGGCGCACGCCTCCGGCGCCCGGCGACGTCCGGATGCAGGCGACCGGTTGACGCGTGGCCGCGTCCACGAACAGCACGTGCCCCGACGCCACGAACGAGATGATGGCGTGCGTCTGCGACGGGTTCATCGCAAGCATGTGCGGCCGGACCGGGTTGGCGCCCGTCTGGGTGAGACACAACGACGCAGCCGCGCCGCCGAGATCGATCGTCTCGGCAGGAGCAGACGAGGCACCGTGTGTGTTCTCGAGATCGTGGCCGTCCCAGACGTAGAGCGTGCCGCCGAAGGTCGTGCCGGGGGAGTTCGACTGGTCGATGGCCCAGACTTCGTAGCTGCCGTTGCCGCTTGCCGTGGCCGCAACCGCGGCTCCTGAAAGCGCAATGGCCAAGCCGAGGATGTGTCGTCGCATGCGGCCTCCAATCGTGCCGGAAGTCAACGACGATACATCAACGCGCCAGTATTCAGCTCGACTGTTTGATGAAGGCTACAGGAGTCCAGCGGTAGCGGCGAGTCTTTAGACTCGCCGAATGTCTCAGCTGCCCCAGCGCAACACGTCCAGGCGAACGCGGGCACGGCCGGCCCGAATGAAGCCGAGCACCTCCGCCGCGCCCTGGGACAGATCGATGATGACGCCGTCGGCTCGCGGACCTCGTGCGGGGCCGAGGTCGACGACGCGAACGTCTACCGTCCGACCATTGTTCAGGTTGGTCACGCGAACCATGGTCCCGAACGGATAGGACGGATGTGCGGCCACCATCGCCTTCATGTCGAACCGCGCGCCGCTTGCGGTGACGCGGCCGTCGAATCCTGGTCCGTAGTAGGAGGCCAGTCCCTGACGAACTTCGAGGATTGCCGGGCTGGCGGGCGCAGATGGCGACGGCGCTTTCGCGCGGGCCGCGCAGCCCGCCAGGACGAGTGTGAATGCCGGCAGCAGGATGACCGCCGCATGCCTCATGATTTATCGTCTCATGCACCCTCGCGCCCTCGCACCTCACACCTTTGCGCCCTTACTCGACCGTGCAAAGTTGACACCTCGACGGTAACCGCAAGTCGGGTATCCTGAGTTGGTACCCGCGCGCCAACCCGGCGTGCGGGCGGCAAGCCGTGGCACGGTCGTTGCCAGAGGATGACGCGTGATCGCACGAATCAGAATCAAGCGACTCCCCGCCGTGTTCAGCCGCTACCCGTCGCTCTTTGTCGTGGCGATCCTGGCGCTCTGTCTCGGCGTCTGGAGCGGGATCTTCGGCTCCATCTGGTACCTCCGCGGCATCGTCGTCTCGGTGCCGGATACCGAGCAGCTGCGCGGCATCGGCAGCATGGCGCAGGCCACCTCGCTGTTCGATCGCACGGACAAGCCCGCATTCACGATTTTCAAGGAACAGCGCATCGACGTGCCGCTCGCGCGCGTGTCGCCGAACCTGATCGACGCGATCATCGCGATCGAGGATCAGCGCTTCTACGATCACAACGGCGTGGACGTCGTGCGCGTGGCGGGCGCCGCGCTCAGCAACGTCCGTGAAGGCCGGCGCGCGCAGGGCGGAAGCACGATCACGCAGCAGCTGGCGCGTCAGAGCTTTCTCACGCCCGACAAGACCATCCGCCGGAAGCTGACGGAGGTCGTCGTTGCGGCCCGCCTGGAAGAGCAGTTCACGAAGGATGAAATCCTCGAGCTGTACCTGAACAAGGTGTATTTCGGCGACGGGCTCTACGGGGTGGAGGCGGCCGCGCTCGGCTACTTCGGCAAGTCCGCCTCCGAGGTCAGCGTGGCGGAAGCCGCGCTGCTGGCCGGGCTCGTCAAGTCGCCGTCCACCTACGCACCGACGGTCAGCACCGAGCGGGCGAAAGCCCGCCGCGACCTGGTTCTGAGGGCCATGCTCGACACGAAGGCGATCGACAAGGCCGCCTACGACAGCGCCCTGGCCACCCCCGTGACGCTCGACGATGCGCTCAGGCGGGGGGAAGCCTTCGGCCAGTACTTCAAGGAGGAGGTCAGGCGCTTCCTCGTCCAGCGCTTCGGATGGGAGCGCGTGTACCAGGGCGGGTTGAAGGTCTTTACCACCGTCGATCTCGACATGCAGAAGGCGGCCGAGAGCGAGGTGATGCGCGCGCTGAAGGAAATCGAGGGTCGCCAGGGGAAGAAGCGGAACGAGCAGGACGCCGCCGACCCGCTGCAGGCGGCGCTCGTGGCGATCGACCCCGCCACCGGGGAGGTGCGGGCGATGGTCGGCGGGCGCGACTTCGAGAAGAGCAACTTCAACCGCGCGACGCAGGCCAAGCGCCAGCCCGGCTCGGCATTCAAGCCGTTTGTCTACGCCGCGGCGCTCGAGCGCGGATTCTCACCGGCGACGCTCATCACCAACCTCAACGATCCGATCATGACGTTGCAGGGCGAGTGGGTGCCCGAGGACGACCACAACGACGAGGGCCCCTCGATGACGATGAGGACGGCGCTGAGGACGTCCAGCAATCGCGCCGCGGTCCGCATGCTCGAGAACGTCGGGATCCCCGTGGCCGTTCAGTACGCGAAGCAGCTCGGCTTCGGCTCGGTGCCGAGCGTGCCGTCGCTGGCGCTGGGATCCGGCGAGGTCACGGTATCGTCGATGACGGCGGCCTACGCCGCGTTCGCCAACCACGGCCAGGTGCTGGCGCCGGTGCTCGTCCGCCGCGTCGAGACGACCGAAGGCGAAGTGCTCTACAAAGCGGAGCAGAAGCCGCAGCAGGGCGTCAGCGAGAGCACGGCGTTTCTGATGACGACGATGATGGCCGACGTCATCAATGCCGGCACGGGCGCCGCGGCGCGGAGTGTCGGCTTCACCCTCCCCGCGGCGGGAAAGACGGGGACGACCAACGACTATCACGACGCGTGGTTCGTCGGGTTCACGCCGCGGCTCGCCGCCGGCGTGTGGATCGGATACGACCAGCCCCGCACCATCATCGGGAGAGGGTACGCGTCGGTGCTCGCGGTGCCGCTGTGGGGGCGCTTCATGGCGGCCGCCACGCGAAAGGACGCTCCCGAGTGGTTCGACGAGCCCAAGACGATCGCGACGGCGACCATCTGCCGCCTGAGCGGGAAGCTGGCGACCGACGGGTGTCGTGAAGCCGTCATCGCCGACGCGTCCGGGAACATCACGCGCGGATCGAGCGTTCACAGCGAGTATTTCGTGCGCGGCACCGAGCCCACCGAGGCGTGCCCGCTTCATCAGCGAATCCTCGCCTCGCCGTTGAGGGCCATTGCCTCGCTATTCGGCGGTCCGTCGAAGCCCTCGTCCCAGTCCGTGTCGCCGCAGCCCCCGCCCGAGCGCGTCGCCGAAGCCGCGCCGTCGC
>DASTDQ010000181.1:0-2371 GCA_035710305.1 Vicinamibacterales bacterium
TTCGAATCGGCCGCCATGTGATGGACGATGTCGAACTCGCCCGGCTGCGGGCCGCGCATGCCGATGGCGCCGATCTGAGTCAGTGTCTCGCGATCGAAGATCACGACGCGCATTGGCCCGGAGTCCACGACGTAGAGGAACTGCTGCCTGGCATCCGGCGAGAAGGCGAAGCCCGCCGGAACCGGGACAACAGTGCTGCCTTCGTTCGTGACGCGGACTTGCTTCAGGAATTTGCCCTCTCGGGTGAACAGCTGGATGCGGTTGTTGATGCGATCGGCGAGATAGACGACGCCGTCGTTCGACACCTTGATCGCGTGCGGCAAACCGAACTCCGGTGGGCCGTCGGGCGTCGTCTGCGCTTGCGGCGCGGCGGCGTTCGGCGCGAACGTTGCCGGGGGCGCGCTGCCAAACGCGCCCCACATCCGCTTGAACTTGCCCGTCTCGGAATCGAAGACGATGACGCGCTTGTTGCCGTAGCCGTCGGCGGCGTAGACCTCTTTCGCCTGCGTGTCGACGAAGACGTCAGTGGCCTGGTGCACGTTCTCCGTGTCGAGGTTGCCAGTGCTCTGTCCGCGCCGGCCGATCTGCATGACGAGCTCGCCCTTCATCGTGAACTTCATGACCATGTCGTCGCTGTTGCCGGGCGTCGTGGCGCGCGGCCACCCGGCGCGCCCGCCGATCCAGACGAAGTCGTTCGCATCGACGAAGATGCCGTGCTCGCGCCCGAGCCACTCGGCGCCGTTGCCGGGTCCGCCCCAGCTGGTCAGCAGCTTTCCCGCACCATCGAACTGAAGCACCGGCGGCGCCGCGTTCGCGCGCTTGTCCTCGGGAATCGACTGAGGCACGTGCAGCACCCAGATGTTGTCGTTACGGTCGACTGAGATCGACGTCACCTCGCCGAGGACCCAGTTGTTGGGAATGGTCGGCCATTTCGGATCGAGCTGGAACACGGGCGGGCGAAGCTTACTGCCCTGGGCAAAGGGAGCCGCCACGAACCAGGCAAGGCTGGGAACCATAACGGCTGCAGTGGCCAGCGCCGAAAAAGATCGTCGAGTGAGTACGGACATGTTCGCGCTCCGGAGAGTATCTGTCGGGGTCAGACCCCAGGATCCGGCATTGTAGCGCGGCGCCTAATGTGGCTCAGCAGTGGAGACACACGCAGATGAAGCATGCGCTGACTTGTACGATCCGGCTGGCCGTTGCACTTGCCTGCATGGCTGCCCCCGCGTGTGAAAACAACTCCGGCCCGTCTTCGGTTGAGACAGCGGCCCAGGTCCAGGGGACCTGGACCGGCGAATACACCGTGTCGGCGTGCAACGACCAGTCTGTTCCCGGGTTCTGCGGTAGCTTCGTGCCCGTGGGTACGGTGCTGCCGATACAGTTCGTCCTGACCCAGTCGGGACAGTCGCTCTCCGGAACCGTCGAACTCGGGGCTTTCTCGGTCCCCGTCTCCGGCACCATTAACGGCAGCCGCATCGTCCTGAGCGGCAGTGGGACCGTACCCATCGAGGGTTTTTCGACCACAGTCACGCTCTCGAACTGGAATACGGCCGTGTCAGGCTTGAACATGACCGGCACGTGGCGGACGACCTTTAGCATTGCCGGGTTCCCTGGGTCGGCCTTCATCGACAGCACCATTCGAGTCGTGACAAAAACCGCGTAGGCGAGGGTCGGCTCGGAACGCCGTTTTCTGGCGAAGCCGATCAGAAATGTCACGCTTTGGCAGACTCCGGTCGCACGGTTCCCAAACCTTCGCGAGTTCTTCCCGATTTCGAACTGGCCCGAATCGTGCGTTGGCCCCTCATCATGATTTCACGACGCTTCGTCCCGGCCGGACTCATTGCGGGCTGCATCCTGGCGCTAACCTCCGTTGCCACGGTTTCAGCGAATCACGCCTGGAACGTCTATCACTGGGCACGGACGACGACATCCTTCGATCTGACGGTTATCAACAGCACGACCGTGGACTGGGACCCGTTCGTGACGACGGCGCTTGCCGACTGGTCGACGTCCGCTGTGCTCAACATGGTCGAGGACACGAGCGGTTCGACCGACGCGACCGTTCGGCGGCGGTGTAAAGCCCCCTCGGGGATGGTCCGCATCTGCAACCTGGCGTATGGATTCAACGGGTGGCTTGGTATAGCCGGCATCTCCGTCGATCCCGCGGGCCACATCATCTCCGGATACACGAAGCTGAACGACTCGTATTTCAGCCAGAGCTACTACGACCGCGACGACTGGAGACAGAGCGTCACCTGTCAGGAGCTGGGGCACAACGTCGGCCTCGGTCATCAGGACGAGAACTTCAACAACACGTCGCTGCTCTCGTGCATGGATTACCAGGATCCTCCCTTCCCGTTCGCCAACGAGC
>DASTDQ010000182.1:0-6692 GCA_035710305.1 Vicinamibacterales bacterium
GCGAGCCCGACCCCGCCGATGTACAAGTCTCCTGGCGTGCCGGCTGGAGGCGGGTGCATCGATTCGTCCAGCACGAGCAGCTCTTCCCCGTCGCACGCCGTTCCAATCGGGATTGGCGCGGTCGGATCCTCGGGACACGCGGGGACGGTGTAGTGGCTGCTGACGACGGTCGTCTCGGTCGGGCCGTAGAGGTTGGTGAAGCTGACGTGCGGCAGTCGCCTCATCCAGTACGTGAGCGCGGGCGTGGGAAGGACGTCGCCCGCCCACATGACGCGCCTCAACGAGGGGAAATCGCCGGGGGCGATGAGATCGAACTGCGCCACGTAGTTCAGGACCGAGGGAACGGAAAACCACTGGGTGAGCTCCGACGTCCGGATGAATTCGGCCAGGTTGTTCGGCAGCAGGCTGAGCTCTCGCGACACCAGGTGGAGCTCGGCGCCAACGGCAGCCGCGCTGAAGATGTCGAGGAACGACATGTCGAAGTGGAGCGGCGGATGCCCCGACAGGCGATCCGAGGCCTCCAGGCGGAAGTGCGCCGTCGCCCACTCGACGAGCCGGATCAGGCTGTCATGCGTGATCACGACGCCCTTGGGCGTGCCCGTGGAGCCGGATGTGAAGAGGATGTGCGCAGGATCTTCGGGGCGGTTGTAGCGTGCGAACGACTCGGCCGGAAGACCGACGACATCGTCGAGCGTGAAGCGAACGTCGAAGACGGCACGGCTTGGCGGCGCAGGCTCCAGCCAGCCCACGCACAACGGGTGGCGACCCTGCCCTGTCTGGAGAAGCTCCTCGATGGTCGGCGTCACGGCGCCCGCCGCGAGAAGCCATCGGCACTCGCAGGAATCCAGAATCTTTCGCAGCCGGCTGGCGGGGCTCGACGGGTCGAGCGGCACGTAGACGGCGTCGGCCTTGTAGATGCCGAGGAGCGACGCGATGGCCGTCGTCGATTTCGGCATCAGCAGGGCGACGCGCTCGCCGCGTTGACATCCGCTCTCCCTGAGTTGCCTGGCAACCTGGTTCGACAGAGCCTCCAACTCGGCGTAGGTGAGACGCGCGCCGGCACACACGACGGCAGTCGACGTGGGGCGCTTGTCCGCCTGCTCGGCCACCCAGTCCTGGAGGAGTCGTCTCATGACTGCACCGGCTCCAGGGCCGCACTGATTGCGGTAAAGCTGTGCCGCAGATCGTCGAGGCTCGGCGGGATATCCAGGATGACGGTGCGATAGCCGGAGGCGAAGTAGCGGCCGAGCTCGGCCCCGACGGTCTCGTAGCTGCCGACCAGATACGGACACATCGCCTTGTAGTTCTGGAACGGGGTCAGCCAATAGGGCCCCGTGTGGTCAATGGCCTCGAGTCCGGACAATTGCTTGTGCCACACCGAATCGGAAACCTTCTCCGCCAGCTGACGCGTCAGCTGGCCTTTCCGATCCTCGGGGAAGCGTTCCTGGGCCACGTCCCAGGCCTCTTTGTCAGTTCGCCGGGCAATGATGCCCACCCTGATGCCAGGGTTGACGAGACCTGCAGGCCGTTCTTCCTCTTCCTCTGGCGGCTTCGGATACTTGATGGCCGTCGCGCCGAGAACCCGTGCCGCCGTGATCCCGGCCTCCGACGAGCCCGAGACGAAGACGCCGGGCAGGAGCGCCTCCGGCAACGACGGCGCCAGCTTCAACTTCGACACGCGATGGAACTTGCCGTCGAAGCTGAGTGGCGCCCGGCTCGACAGCAGACCCATGATGACCAGCGTGTACTCGATCAGCCGCGCGTAGCGCTTGTCGTGCGGCGTGGTGTCGTCGAGCGCCTCGAGATCGTTCTTGAAGCCTCCTGCCACCATGTTGAGATAGAGGCGGCGGCCATAGAGATACGCGAGCGAGGCGATCTGTTTCGCGACCCAGTACGGATGCATGTACACGGGCTGTACGGCGATGAGGGGGCACAGCGTCTTCGTGCGCTGAAAAATGAGATGCGCCAGCATCCACGGATCGAGCACGCTGTTGTCGGAGAACAAGAGGATGCCCCGGCACCCCGCCTCCTCGCTCCATCGAGCGATTTCCGTGAAGCGCTCGAGATAGAGCTCCTGAGGGACGCCTGTCGAAGGGGGACAGGTCGAGAACACCTCAATCGACGATTCGGGTGTCATGGCATCCTCCTCATTCAGATCGCGTCTCTGGCCGGGCAGTCTCCACCGAGATCGCCCGCGGTCGACGGATTTGGTTTGTGGAGCTGAATGTTGCCGCCTCCACCGTCGCCTCCGCCGAGCTTATGGGGCATGTCGGGCTCGTTCTCAGTCGAGTAGACGATGAGACCGAGCTTGGACAGCCGGATATCGAACTCGTCGTTCACTCCCGGCTCGCCCGCGTCCCTGGCCCTCACCATGAAGTCGACGTCTCCCAACTGGTTCGTTCTCGCCGTGCCGCAGATCAGCCGGGTTCCCGTCGGCTGGCCGGTTTTTGGATCGGTGGACGTATCTCCGAGGCCGTCGCCTTCGGCCAGATACGCCGTGATGGTCTGCCAGTGCACGTTCAACTTCGTGCCGTGATCGATGTACTCGAGATGACCCCACGTCGGCGACCCGTGCTTGCAGCCGCCGCCAACACCGAAGTTGGCCTTCGCAAGGTCGTGCGTGCCGCTGGCGGTCGTGAAGATGAATCCACCGCCCGTCATGAAGTCGCATGGCGCCGGATGCGCCATGACCGACCGATTGGCCAGCGCGAGCCCGAGGGGGACGAGAGCAACCGCAGCGACTGCGGTGATGATCGAGGTGCGCATTTGAAGATTCCTCCGCTTCGAAGTGGGAGCGGTGCGAGCGCCGTTCCCTGAATGTCATGTGAGCCCATGGATCCTGTTGGTCAGCGGTATGTCGCCGAAGCCGACGCCACGACCACGTCCGCGGCGCCATCGACGATCACGTGGAGGGCGTTCACGACGATGCCGCCCTGCGACCGCCGGCTTTCGTTGATCACGACCGATCCCCCTGGAAAGGGCACGCTCTGGTCTCCGTCCCCGGTCACCACGATCGGCGTCCCGTTGACGACGAGGCCCTGAACCTCGACGACGCCGGAGCGACTGCCTCTTGCCGCCTGGGCTCGTGACATGACGAAGTCCGCAGTGACCGTCGCGCCTCCGACGTTGAGCACCAGGTTCGCGAGCGACGCTTCGGATTCGACCTGATCGGGCCGGCCGATGGAGGTCGCATGAAGCGCCTCGCCCCCGAGCCACGATCCAATCGATCCCGTGTTCTGCGATGCCTCGCGCGCATCGTCGAGGCTCCCAAGCGTCCCGGTATCGGTCAGCACCGTGGTGTCCACTCCGGACGGGGCGGCGACGGTGGCCTGGACCGCACGGGCGTGCCCGCTGGCCGTGTTGGCCTGCGCGGATCCGTGAGCCGGCCATCCAAGCCCAGCGGCGGCGAGGCCAAGGGCAAGCAGACTCCAGCGATAGAGCGAGTTCGTGTGCATGTATCACCTCCATGAAGTGCCGCCTCGGATGGGCGGGGTGCTGAACAAGGGGCGCGGCTGCCTTACCGGGCCGCGCGCGGATTCGTGTAGCTGTCGTACCCGTAGTACTTGCCGAGAGGCCGATCGTCGCGGTTGAACACGATGCCCAGGACCTTGGGCCCCAGAACGCTCAGCGCCTCGGCGAGCGCTCGTCGAGGCGTTCTGTGGGCTGCCACGACGACGAGAAAGGCATCGACCCAGCGTGCGAGCAGTTGGCAGTCTGCGATGGGGACGACGGGCGGCGTGTCGATCAGCACGTAGTCGTACAGGCGGCGCATGTCGCCGACAAGCCCTTCGAACCTGGGAGACGCCAGCAGCTCGTACGGCACGCGTCTGGTCCGGCCGGCGTGCAGAATCGAGATGCCGAGCGAGTCGATGCGTCGCGCGGTCCGAGCGAGGGTCAAGTCCTCGTAGAGGAGGGCTTCGGTGAGTCCTGGAGCGCCCGACAGCGCGAGCCCGAGGTAGCGCGCCACCGAAGGCCGATGAAGGTCGGCATCGACGACGAGGAGCCTGGCCTCGGGCGCGCGGGCGAGGGATCCCGCCAGGTTCAGGGTGGTGAGGGTCTTGCCCTCGCCCGGCCCCGGGCTCGTGACGGCGAACACGCGCGCGCCTGTATCGCGCCCGAATCGCTCCACGGCCTGGCGAAGGATCCGGTACCGATCGGCTTCGGCGGAGCCGGGCGCGGCGAAGCTGACGAGTTCCTCGCCCAGGTTGGGGCCCGCGTCAGCGACGGCCAGCCCGCTCATGTCGGTCGCGGTTGCAATGGCGTTCACGCGTCACCCCGCGCAATCAGCCGCACCACGTCCTCGTTGCCGGCGGCGACGTAGTACGAGCCGGCCGCGATGAGCGAGAGTCCGAGGACGGCCACACACATGCCGGCGGCAACCTGCAACCGTTGTCGGCGCGCGCTGGCCGCCGTCGGCACCTGGCGGATCGTCGCCAGCACGGGCAGGCCGGTAAACGCGCGCACGTCGTCGGAGGAATGGAACGTCATGTCGAGCTTTTCGGCAACGACGACGGCAGCGACCGCCAAGGCGAGCGCGGCCGCGAGTCCCATCGCGACGAGCCACAGCCTGTCGGGCGCCACGGGCCTGCGCGGCGGGATCGCCGGATCGAGAATCCGGAACTGTTCGACGTCCTGGCCGAGCTCGAGATTGGTAGCCCTCCGAGCGTCCTCGTATTTCTGCACGAGCTTTTCGAGGCGCTCGCGTTCGGCGGCAGTCCCCCGGGACAACTGCTCCATCTCGCGCTGTCGCCGTGGCGTGGCCTCGATTCTGGCCTCGTACGTCCGGATCTGCTGCTTGAGCTTCGTTTCCTCCCGTGTCAGCGCTGCAAGCTGAGCGTCCACCTCCGCAAGGGCGGGATTCGCGCGCTGTTTCCCAGCGGGCCGGCTCGCCGCGGCGTCGCCACTCTCCCCACTGCGGACCTGCGCCTCGAGAGCGGCGATCTCGGCATTCACCCGGATGACCTCGGGATAGAGGTCGCTGTACTGTCTGCGCAACTCGGTCCGTTCCCGCCGGAGCGCGTTGAGACGCGTGGCGACCGTCTCCTCCGAGGAGGCACCGTCCGGCGCCTCGGTCTCGGCCAGCTCCCTTTCGAGGCGGTCGCGCCGCTCGAGGATGCGCAGGCGGTCGTCGCCGATCCGGCGGAGGTCGTTGGTCAGGCGTTCGACGGCCGCCATGTTGACCTCGAGCTGCTGCGGCAGCTCGAAGGCGTTGCTCTGGGCGAAATCGCCGGCTTTGCTCTCCTGGGCGTTCAGCTCGCGTTTGAGGTTGGAGACCTCCTGCTCGAGAAATCCTGCTGTCTTCATCGCCTGACTCTCGCGAGATTTGGTGTTCTCCTCGACATAGAGCACGGCGAGGGCGTTGGCGACACTCGAGACGGTGTCGGGATCCCCGCCGCGATAGCTCAGGGTGAAGGCGATCGTCGCGTTGCGCCCGCTGGCCTGCGTCACACCCTCGAGCCGCAGCACCATGTCGCGACGCATGCGCTCGACGACCGAGTCGAGGGTCGCTCTCTGACGGAGCTCCGGGTACAGGTTCATGCTCGTAATCACCCCGCCGAGGATCTCCCGGCTCCTCACACGCTGGTCGATCGTCTGAATCCTCGTTTCGAGCTCGGCGGTCACCGATGGTTGGACAAATGCCTCCGAGACCTCCTGGCGATCGACGATCACCTTGGCCGTGGCGCGGTACAGATCGGGAAGCGACGCCGCCACGCTGAGCGCACCAGCCAACACGGCGGCGAACACCGCGGCCGCAATCCACTTTCGACGCCTCCACACATCGAGAAAGAAGTCTGGGGCGTATTGGGCGCTGTCGTGGCCATTCGGCTGATCGAAATCTCGGCTCATCACCGCACCAGGACAATGTCGTCCGGCTGGACGAAGAAGTTCTCGCGGCCGCTGTTCGATTCGCCGCCGGACATGATCTTGTGGTACTCGAACGGGATCAGGCGGGTAAGGCCCTTCTCCCGCCTCAGGACGACGATGCGTCCCTTGTCGGCGAACTCGGTAAAGCCTTTGGCCATCGCCAGCACGTCGAGCACCGTGGCGCGCGCGGTCAGGTCGAACCGGCCTGGTTCCTTCACCTCACCCATGACGGACACCTTGAAGCTGTGCACCTCGCGGACGATGACGGAGACCTCGGGGGTCTGGACGAAGGCGGCCAGCGCCTTTGCGAGAAACGCGCGCAACTGCATGGCCGAGAGGCCGGCCGCCTGCACGTCGTTGAGCAACGGGAGGGAGATCTTGCCGTCCGGTCGAACGGGAACCGTTCGTGTGATCTTCTCGTTGTTCCAGACCGCGATCTCCAGGACGTCGTCTGGTCCGATCAGGTAGTCGCCGGGGTCCGGGTGGCCGGCCTCGGCCGCGGGCCTCGCCTGGCCGGCGGGAGCCCGTTGCCCCGCGACGCAGGGCCCAGCCGCAACCGGCAGCAGGGCGATCCCGAGCGTCAGCGCCTTCAGCGTCGTCATGCTTCCCGTGTCCGACCGATCTTGCCGCGCATGCCGGACGGCGCGGCTGTCTCGACGTTCCGGGACGACTCGACCGTCTCGCCGCGCCGGCTGCCGAGGCAGGCCAGGCCGTGTCCGAACAGCGCCTTCATCGTCTCGAGCAGGATGCGGAAGTCGAGCCATGGCGACATGTGCTTGATGTAGTACAGGTCGTACCGGAGCTTCTCGATTTCCTCCTCGAGGTTG
>DASTDQ010000183.1:0-3239 GCA_035710305.1 Vicinamibacterales bacterium
AGGGCCCGCGGGCAGTGCAGCTGCTCGTCGGCCGCTCGACGCTGGTTGACGTCGGCTCGCCGATCGCGCGCGTGTCGCTGACGAGCGCCGACGTGGCGGACGCGCTCGTGACCGGCCCGACCCAGCTGCTCGTGCACGGCAAGCTGCCGGGCGCGATCTCGATGTTCGTGTGGGATCGCAGCGGCGCCATCACACGGTACGAAATCGCCGTGCAGCGCGACCTGGACCGCCTGAACACCCAGGTGAGTCAGCTGTTCCCCGGTGAACGCATCCAGGCTCACAGCAACGGCAAGAGCGTCGTGCTGTCGGGACTGGTGTCGAGCAAGGAAGTCGCCGACAAGGCTGTCGCCGTCGCCGGCGGCTACGTCGACAACAAGGCTGATGTCGTGACGCTCCTGCAGGTACAGCCGGGACAGCGCAGCAACCAGGTGCTGCTGCGCGTGCGGTTCGCGGAGGTCAGCCGGACCGCGATGTCGGAATGGGGCATGTCCATCTTTACCAGCCCGACGGGAATCGGCAACACCATCGGCCGGTCGACGACACAGCAGTACCCGGCGCCCGGCTACTCGGACCTGGCGTGGACGAAGGCTGGCTCGGGGTTTGGCGATCCGGTGTCGAGCGCGTCCGGGAAACTCGTGTTCAGCGATTTCCTGAATCTCTTCCTGTTGAATCAGCAGTACGACCTTGGTGTGCTGATCAAGGCGCTGCAGCAGCGCGGGCTCTTCCAGAGCCTGGCCGAGCCGAACCTCATTGCCGAGAGCGGCAAGGAGGCGAGCTTCCTGGCGGGCGGCGAGTTCCCGATCCCGGTGGCGCAGGGCTCGGCGGCCAACATGGCCGTGTCGGTCCAGTTCAAGGAGTTCGGCATCCGCCTGAACTTCACGCCAACCGTCAGCGGCGACCGCGTGCACCTGAAGGTCAAGCCTGAGGTCAGCACGTTGGACTACGGGAACGCCGTCGTCCTGAACGGCTTCCGCATTCCAGCGCTGTCGACGCGGCGGACCGAGACCGAGGTCGAGCTGAACAACCGGCAGACGTTCGCGATCGCCGGCCTCATGAACAATTCGATGCAGCAGACGATGCAGAAGATCCCGGGGCTCGGGGACATCCCGATCCTCGGCTATCTGTTCAAGAGCAAGGCCGCGCAGCGGGACCAGACCGAGCTCGTGGTGATGATCACCCCGGAGATCCTGCCGAACAACTCGCCGGGCGTGACGCCGGCGCTGCCGAACTATCCGGAGCAGTTCCTGCCGCCGCTCTCCTCCGAGAAGGCTCGTCCGGTTCCTCCGCCGGCGTTCACCACGGGGACGCGCTCGCAGGCGAGCGCGCAGGAGGCGGCGTCCGCGGCGAGCGCGCGCAACGACATCGAGCGCGCGCAGGATCGGGCGCAGCAGGCGCTCGAAGGTGGGACGTCACAGCCCGCCCAGCCGCTCACCTCGGCCCCGGTGGTTGCGGCACAAGCTCCGGTGCAGGCGGCGGCGCCGCTGCCCGCGCAGCCCGAGGCCAGAGTGGATTTGTCTGAAGATCAGCGGCAGCTCGAGAAGGCCACGCTCGAACAGGCCGAGCGCGATGCGAAGGCCGCCGAGAAGGCGCGGAAGGAAGCCGCGAAGCTCGCGCGAGAGCAAGCCGAGCGCGATGCCGTCGCGGCCAGAGAGCAGGCCAAGCGCGACGAGGCGGCCGCGAAGGAACAGGCCCGGCGCGACGAAGCCGCTGCGAAGGAACAGGCCAAGCGGGACGCCGTGGCCGCGAGGGAAAAGGCGAAGGCCGACCAGCTCGCCCAGGAAGAGGCGAAGCGGCAGGCAGAGGTTGCCAAGCGTGAGGCCGCGCGCGAGCAGGAGCGTCAGCAGGCCATCGAGGCGGCGGCCGAGCGCCTGCGCGCGGCCGAGGCTGAATACCAGGCCGAGCTGGCTCGTCGGTCCACACGGTAAGCGCGGGGCCGGGGGAAGGGAGTACGTTATGCGAATCCGTCTTCGCCAGCTGCGGCGGGACGAGCGCGGCATGTCGTTCGTCTTCGTCGGGCTCGGCTTCATGGCGTTCTTTGCGGCTACGACGCTCGCCATCGACGTCGGCATGTTCATGACGGCCCGCTCGCAGGCGCAGAACGCCGCGGACGCCGGCGCGCTCGCCGGTGCGACCGCGCTGGTGTTCAACAGCTACACCAATCGAACTGCCGGGGGTCCGGTCGTCCAGAGCGCCATCAACACCGCGATGGCGAATGCGGTCATGGGAAGCGCCGCGTCCGTGCAGCCTGGCGACGTGACGTTTCCGCTGGGGCCGACCGGGTTGGACAACCGCGTGAAGGTCGAGGTCTTCCGCACGTCGACCCGCAGCAATCCGGTCACGACGCTGATCGGCCCGATCTTCGGCATCAACAACGTGGACATCTGGGCCACGGCCACCGCCGAGGCGTCTCCGGCCAACGCAACGACGTGCGTCAAGCCGTTCATGATCCCCGATCGGTGGGAGGAAAATTCCGTTCCGCCCAACAACACGTTCGACAGGTACGACAATCACGGAAACGTCCTGCCGAACGCCGACGTCTATTACCCGCCCGGCCACCCTCAGTACCGGGGATGGAGCGTGAACGACAAGGGGACCCTGCTCACGATTCGAGCGGGCACGGGCAACAACGTCGAATCGTCCTTCTACTTCTCCTGGAAGATGCCTGGCTGGCAAATCGGCGGCGACTTCTATCGCGAAAACATCGCGAACTGCAACATGACTGTGATCAGCGTCCCGTATTTCATGATCCAGGAGCCCGGCAACAAGGTCGGCGAGACCATTCAGGGGATCGAGTTGCTCGAGGATCAGGATCCCACCGCACGTTGGGACGATGTAAACGACGTCGTCGTGAGCCCGTTGAGCCCGAGCCCGCGCGTGTTTCCGATCCCGCTCTACGACCCGGACTACTACCAGGACAACATGACACACGGCCGGAACGCGGACTTCAAGATGGTCAACTGGGTCGGGTTCTTTCTCGAGGGGCACACCGGCAACGATGTCTACGGGCGTATTGCGCCCATTACCGGCGTGATCGATCCGAACGCAGGCCCTGCTCCCGCCGGAACGTTTCCAATGGCTATCCGACTGGTGCAATAACACATGGCCCGACTCACAGGCTCCCTCTACACCCCCGACGAGACGTTTCGAACCGACGTCGCCACGATGCTGCGGCTCACCGCGGTGCAGGTGTCGCTCGGCGACGATCGAGCGCCGCGCCAGGGCGGCGCGCCCGACATCGT
>DASTDQ010000184.1:0-3941 GCA_035710305.1 Vicinamibacterales bacterium
TTGCGCCGTGCGCCACGCCCAACACGATGTACAGATCCATTGGCCGATTTACTTGTCGTCCACGACCTCGGCGTCGATGACGTCGGAGCCGCCGCCAGGCGAACCCCCGGAACCCGTTGAACCCTGCGAACCCGGTGCACCCTGCGCATCTGGACCCTTTGCCCCCGATGCACCCTGTGCGCCCGCACTCTTGTAGAGCGCCTCCGCCGCCTTGTGCTGAACCTGCGTGAGCAGCTCCATCGCCCGCGCGATCGCCGCGTCGTCTCCCGACGACACCGCGGACTTGAGCCCGTCGATCGCCGTCTGCACGGCCGCCTTGTCGTCGGAGGGCAGCTTGTCGCCCATCTCCTGCAACATCTTTTCTGCCGCGTAGACCGCCTGATCCGCGCGGTTGCGGGTTTCGATCTCGCCGCGTCGCTTCTTGTCCTCCTCGGCGTGCGACTCGGCGTCCTTCATCATGCGATCGACCTCCTCCTTGCTGAGGCCGCTCGAGGCCGTGATGGTGATCTTCTGCTCCTTGCCGGTGCCGTGATCCTTCGCCGACACGTTGACGATGCCGTTGGCGTCGAGGTCGAAGGTCACTTCGATTTGCGGAACACCTCGCGGAGCCGGCGGGATGCCAACCAGCTGGAACCGTCCGAGCGTGCGGTTGTCGCGCGCGAGCGGCCGCTCGCCCTGGAGCACGTGCACCTCGACGCTCGTCTGGCTGTCGGCCGCGGTCGAGAACGTCTCGCTCTTTCGCGTCGGAATCGTCGTATTCCGGGTGATGAGCGTCGTCATGACGCCGCCAAGCGTTTCGATCCCGAGCGACAGCGGCGTGACGTCGAGGAGCAGGAGGTCCTTCACCTCTCCCGCGAGCACGCCGGCCTGGATGGCGGCCCCCACCGCCACGACCTCGTCGGGATTCACGCCCCGATGCGGCTCCTTGCCGAACAGGTCCTTGACGATCTGCTGGACGCGCGGAATGCGGGTCGAGCCGCCGACGAGCACGACCTCGTCGATCTGCTTCTGATCGACACCCGCGTCGTTGAGCGCCTGCCTGGTCGGGCCGACCGTCCGCTGCAGCAGGTCGTCAACGAGCTGCTCGAACTTCGCCCGCGTGAGCTTGAGCTGCAGGTGCTTCGGACCGCTCTGATCGGCCGTGATGAACGGGAGGCTGATGTCGGTCTCGACGACGGTGGAGAGCTCCATCTTGGCCTTCTCTGCCGCCTCCTTGAGACGCTGCAGCGCCATGCGGTCCTTGCCGAGGTCGATCCCGTCGCTCTTCTTGAACTCGGCCACGATCCACTCGATGACGCGCTGGTCGAGGTTGTCGCCGCCAAGGTGCGTGTCGCCGTTGGTGGCCTTGACCTCCACCACGCCCTCGCCGACTTCCAGGATGGAGATGTCGAAGGTGCCGCCGCCGAAGTCGTAGACGGCGATCGTCTCGTCCTTCTTCTTGTCGAGGCCATAGGCCAGGGCGGCCGCGGTCGGCTCGTTGACGATTCGCATCACTTCGAGGCCCGCGATCTTGCCCGACTCTTTCGTCGCCTGGCGCTGCGCGTCGTTGAAGTACGCCGGCACCGTGATGACGGCCTTGGTGACCGTCTGGCCGAGATACTGCTCCGCGGCCTGCTTGAGCTTCTGAAGGATCATCGCGGAGATTTCCGGCGGCGCGTAGTCCTTGCCGCCGCTCTGCACGCGCACGTCCCCGTTGGCTGCCGACACCACGGTGTACGGCACCATCTTCATTTCCTCGTTGACCTCGGTGAAGCGGCGCCCCATGAAGCGCTTGATCGAGAAGATCGTGTTCTCCGGGTTGGTCACCGCCTGGCGTTTCGCCACCTGCCCGACGAGCCGCTCACCGGTCTTGGTGAACGCGACGACGGACGGCGTCAGCCGGCTGCCCTCCGGATTGGTAATCACGGTGGGCTCGCCGCCCTCCATCACGGCCACAACGGAGTTGGTCGTGCCGAGGTCGATGCCGATGATTTTGCTCATGTCTCACACGTCCTTTGCGCGTACTGCCTTAGCCTGAAGCGATTATGAAATCTGAGTGTTGCCGTGTCAATGTGTAGAGGTCCGCTTGTCGAATCAATCTCCGATAAACGCCAGACCGACAACAGCTTCTGCGTATACTTCTCAGGAGGGCTGATGCAGGCTCATTCCTCGCCCATCCGGCCGGGCACACGCCTTGTCGTCCGCGTGGCGACGCGAGCAGGGTTGCTTGCCCTCTTCGTGCTGGCGGCACTGATCGGCGCGGCCGGGGGGCTTGTGTTCGTCTACGCCGACGATGTGGCGCAGGTCAGCGCGCTGGACGACTACAAGCCGAGCACGATCACGCGCCTGACCGCCGTGGACGGACGGGAGATCGGCGAATTCGCCACCGAGCGGCGCATCGTCATCGGCTACGACCAGATCAACCCGCTCCTCCGGCAGGCCATCATCGCCAGCGAAGACGCGGAGTTCGAAAGCCATTTCGGCATCAGCGTGTCGCGGATGTTCGTCACGAGCGTCAGGGACGTGCTGCGTGGCCATCGGCTTCGCGGCGCGAGCACGATCACCCAGCAGGTGGCGCGGATGCTCTTCCTTCAGGAGTACATGCGAGGCGGCGTCTTCGCGCGATCGGGCACAGAAGGGTGGGAGCGCAAGATCAAGGAAATCATGCTCGCCTTCCAGCTCGAGAAGCGCTACACGAAGCGCGAGATTCTCGCCTTCTACGCCAACCACGTTCCGCTCGACCACGGCGCGTACGGCGTGGAGGCGGCCTCCCGGTTGTACTTCGGCAAGTCCGCCGCGAACCTGGAGCTTCACGAGGCCGCCTCGATCGTCTCGATCATTCCGACGCCGTCGCGCCTGAGCCCTTTCCGGAACCCGGATCAGAACCTCACGCGCAGGAACACCTACGTCCTGCGCCGGATGGCGGAGGAAGGCGTCATCACGCGCGAGGAAGCGGCTGCCGCCGCGAAGCTTCCGTTGTCGGTTCAGGGACAGCCGGCCCCGGTGAACTCGCTCGCCCCGTATTTCGTGGAAGACATCCGCAAGACGCTCGAGCAGAAGTACGGCGCCGATGCGCTCTACCAGGCTGGACTGCGCGTGCAGACGACGCTCGACGTCGAGCTCCAGGAAGCCGCGCAGAAGGCGGTCGATCGCGGCCTGCGCCGCCTCGACAAGCGGCGGAACGGGTATCGCCGGCCCACCCGCAACGTGCTCGCCGACGGCAAGGACATTGCCGCATTCCGCACGGAACGGTGGCTCCAGCCGATTGCCCCCGGCGATGTCGTCCCCGCCGTCGTGACGTTCGTGCCCGGACCCAAGGACCGCGGCAACGCGCGCCTGCGGATTGCGAGCCACGAGGTCGAGTTGCCCGCGTCGGCGTTCGCGTGGACGCGGCGCACGTCGCCGGCAGGACTCTTCAAGACAGGCGACCTTGTCGAAGTGGAAGTCGTCGACCTGAAGGGTGACGAGCCCACGAAGCTTCTTCTCGAGCAGGCCCCCGCTGTCGAAGGCGCGCTCATCGCGATCGACAACGAAACCGGCCAGGTCCGCGCGATGGTGGGCGGCTACAGCTTTGCGCGCAGCAAGTTCAACAGGGCCACGCAGGCGCACAGGCAGGTGGGCTCGCTGTTCAAGCCGATCGTCTACACCGCCGCGATCGACCGCGGATTCACGCCCGTGTCGATCTTCGTGGACGAGCCGGTATCGTACGAGCCTGGCCCGAACCAGCCGCCGTACCAGCCGCTCAACTACGACCGCAAGTTCCAGGGGCCCGTCACCCTGCGTCATGCGCTGGAGGACTCGCGCAACATTCCGGCCGTGAAAGCGATGGTGGAAATCGGACCCGCCCAGGTCGTCGGCTACGCCAAGAGGTTTGGACTCTCCGGCGACTACCCGCCGTTTCTATCCGTGGCGCTCGGCGCGGTGGAAGCGACGCTCGTGGAGATCACGAGCGCATACACGGC
>DASTDQ010000185.1:0-3154 GCA_035710305.1 Vicinamibacterales bacterium
ATGTTCGACAAGCTCACTTTGGTGGAGTCGCGCTACGACGAGCTGATGACCAAGCTCGGCTCGGTCGCCGTGCAGTCGGACCCCTCCGAGTTCAAGAAGGCGTCCAAGGCGCTGGCGGAGCTGGAGCCGCTCGTCCAGAAGTTCCGCGAATTCAAGGGCGTCGAGCTCGACATCGCGGGGGCCGAGGAGCTGTTCCGGAGCGCCGATGCCGACATGCGCGAGCTGGCCGACGAGGAGCTGCGCGCGCTGGGCGCCAGGCGCGAAGCCCTGCTCCAGGAGCTGAAGGTTCTTCTCGTGCCGAAGGATCCCAACGACGAGAAGAACGTCATCCTCGAGATCCGCGCGGGCGCGGGCGGCGACGAAGCCGCGTTGTTCGCGGGGGATCTGTTCCGGATGTACTCCCGGTACGCCGAGCGCCAGCGATGGAAGCTCGAAGTCCTGTCGAGCAGCGAGACGGGCGCCGGCGGGCTGAAGGAAGCCATCGCCTCGATCGAAGGCAAAGGCGTCTACAGCCGGCTGAAGTACGAGAGCGGCGTGCACCGCGTGCAGCGGGTGCCGGCGACGGAGGCCAGCGGCCGCATTCACACGTCCACGGCGACGGTTGCCGTCCTCCCCGAGGCCCAGGAAGTAGACATTCAGATCAACGAGAAGGACCTGCGCATCGACACGTTCTGCTCGAGCGGGCCCGGTGGCCAGAGCGTCAACACGACGTATTCCGCCGTCCGGATCACCCATCTGCCGACCGGCCTCGTCGTCTCGCAGCAGGACGAGAAGTCGCAGATCAAGAACCGGTCGAAGGCCATGAAGGTGCTGCGTGCGCGTCTCTACGAGATGGAGATGCAGAAGCAGCAGGATGCGATCGCGAAGGAGCGGCGCGGCCAGGTGGGAACCGGCGAGCGCTCTGAGAAGATTCGCACCTACAACTTCCCCGACAGCCGCATCACCGATCACCGCGTCAACTTCAAGACCAGTCGAGTGCACGACGTGCTCGACGGCGACCTCGGACAGCTGATCGACGAGGTCATCTCCTTCTACAACACCCAGAAGCTCAAGGAAGTCACGACGGTCGAGGAAACCGGGCCGACGAAGCATTGACTGCTGGCGTCCTCGAAAAATGACTCCCGACCCCATTACATTTCTGCATGAGCACCTGGCCGCAGGCCGGCAGAGCCTCGTCGCCGCCGGCATCAGGCCGGCCGACGCGGCGATCGACGTGGACCTGTTCGCGCGGACGATCCTCGGGTGGGACCGGGCCCGCGTGTTGACCGCCCGCGCGGAGCCCGCGCCACCCGCGCTCGAGCCGCGCTTCTCGGAGTGGATCCTCCGCAGGGCCAGGCGCGAACCGTCCGCCTACATCGTCGGCACGCGGGAATTCTGGGGGTTGGACTTCCGCGTCACGCCGGACGTGCTCATCCCGCGCCCTGAAACCGAGTTCATCGTCGAGGAAGCGCTCGCCATCCTCGCTGGTCTGCGGCTGGCGTCGCCGAGGCTCGCGGACATCGGTACGGGGAGCGGGTGCCTCGCCGTCAGCCTGGCCCGCGAAGTGCCCTCGGCGACGATGACGGCAACCGACGTGTCAGCAGCGGCCCTCGAGGTCGCGCGCGAGAACGCGAGGCTGCATCATGTGGACGATCGCGTGACATTCGTCGAGACGTCGTTTCTGGATGGCATTGACGGTCCCTTCGATCTCATCGCGGCAAACCCGCCGTACGTGAAGGACGGTGACAAGACGGGACTGACGCGCGACGTCCGGTACGAACCCGAGGTTGCGCTGTTCGGAGGCACGAGCGGCCTGAACGGCGTCGAGGCCGCGCTCGGCGCCGGCGCCGGGAAGCTGCGCAGCGGCGGCTGGCTCGTCATGGAGTTCGGTTTCGGTCAGGAGGACGACGTGCGGCGGCTCGTGGCGGCACACCCGGCGCTCACAGTGCACCACGTGCGCGAGGACCTGCAGGGCATTCCCCGCACTGCAGTGATTCAGAAGCGATGAACGATTGCCTCTTCTGCAGGATTGTCGGCGGACAGATTCCAGCCCGGTTCGTGCACGAGGACCACGAACTGGTCGCCATCAGGGACATCAACCCGCAGGCGCCGCTGCACGTGCTGATCATCCCCCGTCGCCACATCGGCACGTTGAACGACCTTGGACCTCACGATGACGGGCTCGTGGGGGCGATGCATCGGGCGGCGGCGGCAATCGCCAAAGAGCACGGGCACGCCGAGGACGGCTACCGCACGGTGTTCAACTGCAATCGCGCCGCGGGCCAGACCGTGTTCCACATCCACCTGCACCTGCTGGCAGGGCGCGGCCTCGCGTGGCCGCCCGGGTAGCACGAAGGTCACGAAGACGATCCGCCACGAAGGACACGAAGGACAAGGACGGAACGCACATGGAACGAAGGTCGAAGCGTCGGCTTCTCCTCGTGGTCGTTGCGCTCGGAGCGGTCGTCTCGGCAGTGGCGTACTGGAGCACGCGATCTTCCTGCATCGAGGCGGGGCCGGGCTTACGTGGCGAAGTGCAGGTCCTCGCCGGTAAAACCCTGTACTTCAACGGCGAGTGCTGGACGACGGAACCGATGCCGCCGCGCGACATGTCTCTCTGACCCGCAGCGGGAGGCCGACCCGCCCGATGTGTCCTGGAGCGACGGCGTGTCGCAAGCCCGGCGCGCGGGCAGGACACGTCAGGCGGGGCGAGCCGCTCCGAAACGGGTCAACCCCCGCTCCCCAATAGCTTGGGAGTTGGAATTTGGGAGTTGGGATTTACAGAAGGGCCGGCAGTTCCGCCATCGACCGGATGACCGGCACATCCGCCGCCGGAGCCGGGTCGGAGGAGCGATGGACGAGCACGCCGCGCATGCCCACGCGGCGGGCGCCGTCGATGTCGTGCGTGAGGCTGTCGCCGACCATCACCGACTCCCGCGCCTCCACGCCGGCGAGCGCCAGGGCGGCCTCGAAGATGCTCGGGTGCGGCTTCATGTACCCGTGTTCCGAGGACGACACGGCTGCCGTGATGACCCCGCGCAGCTCGAAGTGCTCCTGAAAGGACGCCAGGCAGCGGTGCGAGTTGGAGATCAACCCGATCTTCAGGCCGCGCCCCGCCAGCTCGCGCAGCACCGGGGCCACGTCGTCGTAGAGCTCGAAGTGCTGGCAGGCCGCC
>DASTDQ010000186.1:0-5935 GCA_035710305.1 Vicinamibacterales bacterium
CCAACGTGGACGCGCTGCCCGCGGAGCACGAGAGCACCATCGTGCGTGTCGTGGCCGAGCAGTTCGCGTGGAACGTCCACTACCCGGGGGCGGACGGCGTGTTCGGCCGCACGGACATCCGGCTCGTGGATCCTGAAAACCCGCTCGGTCTCGACCGGACCGAACCGCCGGGACGCGACGACCTCGTGGTCAATGGGCGACTGAACGTGCCGGTTGGAAAGCCGGTCATCGTCTTCCTCTCCAGCAAGGACGTCATTCACAGCTTCGGGCTGCCGCAGATGCGGGTCAAGCAGGACGCGGTGCCGGGCATCGTGCAGCCGGTCTGGTTCACACCGACCATGACCGGCGAATGGAACATCGCCTGCTCGCAGCTGTGCGGCCTCGGCCACTTCCGCATGCGGGGCATCTACGCGATTCAGACGCAGGAAGACTACGAGGCCTGGCTCAAGGAAGAGGCCTCCTACCTGGCCGCGCCCTGACTACCCGCCTGCCCCTCGCCGAGTTGCTGGAACCATCTGACATGGCTATCATAGCCATGTCCCATGCGCAGCACTAACATCGCCGATCTCAGGAACAAGCTGACCCGGTACCTCCAGGAAGTACGGGCGGGTGAAGAGATCGTCGTGCGCGATCGACAGAGGCCCATCGCGAAAATCGTCCCGTTCAGCGTCGATGACGAAGACGCCGATGACGCCGCGCTGGTCGCGGGCGGCTTGATGCGAAAGGGCTCGGGCACGTTGCCGACATCGTTCTGGAAGGTCCGCCGGTCAACGATCACACTTCAACGGGCGGCTGCGAGCGTCCGGGCGGATCGCGACGAGCGCTGACCATGGCGTTCTGGGACGCGAGCGCGATCGTGCCCCTCTGTTGCTCGCAGCAGGCGACCACTGAGGGTCGGCGTCTTCGTCACGAGCTGAAGCGCATGGTCGTCTGGTGGGGGACACCGCTCGAGGCACGCAGCGCCTTCGCCAGGCTCGTTCGAGAGGGGGAACTCACCTCTGTCGAACGAGTGAAAGCGATACACCTGCTGCGGCGACTACGGACGGCGTGGGATGAGATCCTGCCGACCGAGAAGCTTCGGACGATTGCCGAAGAACTCCCCGATGCACATGGCGTGCGCGCCGCGGACGCCGCCCAACTGGCTGCTGCGCTTGTCTGGTGCCGGGAGCGCCCGAAGGGGCGACCGCTCGTCTGTTTCGACGACCGGCTCCGAGCGGCCGCAGCCGCCCTCGGATTCTCGGTCCGGCCCTGAGACGGACCCGAAGCTCCAGGTCGCTGGGTTGTCCGGTTTCAGCTCGCCTTGAACGCAAACGCCGCCGTGGCGCTCCCCTTGTCGGCAACCTTGACCGTCTGCGTCTGCACGCCGAAACGCTCGTGCCACGCCTCGATGGTGTAGGTGCCGGCGGGAAGCCCTTTGATCTCGTACTTGCCGTCGGATGAGGTCACGGCAAAGAACGGGTGCTCCACGACTCCGGCGTACGCCGCCATCCAGCCGTGGACGTCGCAGCGGAACGGCACCATGATTTCCGGCTTGTTGAAGGTCTTCGCGGACTCCATCCCCTTGCTCGGCTGACCGAAGTTGAACTCGGCGTTCGCCTTCGGCACCGCGTGCACGTTGTGCAGCGTCGCATCGCTGTTAATGATGTTCACGGGCTGACCGACCTGCACGCCGAACACGTGGGGCATGTACTTGCAGCCCCGCTGGTCGAGGACGACCGGCTGCTTCGGCGCGGCGAACCTGCGATCGCCGAGCCCATCCTTCACGTACACGAACACGTTCTGGAGCCCGTTGCCGGGGCCCACCAGGACGACTTCCGACGTCGTCGGCCCCTCGGGCATGCAGAGCGGGTCCGACGACATCCGGATCACCCGGGCCTCTGGAGCCTTCCCTTCGAACTTGACGAGCCCGGTAACGGTGCCGTCGCCGATCGGGAGGGTCACCGCCGCCGGTTCCGGAGCCGCGGGCGCCGGAGACCCGGCCGTTCCGCCCCCCTCGGGCTGGGCGGGCGAGCCGCACGCGGCTGCCGCAACGACGAACAGAACCAGCCAAGGGGCTACGCCTTTTGATATCCCCGCGGAGCCCCTTGGCTGGTTGCCAGTATCTTCTGGCGCGCTTCGCGCGCCTTGGACCGCTTTGCGGGTCACAACGGGCAAAAATTTCACGCAACGAGCCGCATAGCGGTCCAGAGCGATACGGGCGGGAACTCGTGTGGACATCAACCTCTCCAGGGAAGTATGTGGGCCCTCGCAATGATAGCGGACTGGCACGGCTGTTCCGTGATCTAGATCCATTGCCCCAACAAGTGCAATAATCGGCGGCTTGGCACGGCCTCACGGCCGGCGCGGGCCAACACCCGCCGACATCGACACGCCTAACAGCAGAGGATTACATGGCAACGAAGATCGTAGACAAGTTTCTCCCGACCACGATGATCGGGTCATACCCACGGCCCCACTGGTTCAAGCACCAGTTGCTTGGCCGAGACATCCGGGTCGCGTTCAAGGAGGTGCAGCACGAAGAGGCGTACGACGACGCCGTGGCCACCGTCATTCGCGATCAGGAAAGCGCCGGACTCGACATCGTGACCGACGGCAACATGTGGTACGACGACTATGTCGGCGTCATCGGCTCGTTCTGCTGGTACATGTACGAGCGCATCGGCGGGTTCGAGCCATCGCGCGAACCGCATCCGTCGGTGGTCAACGCGCCGCCCAGCTCCGGCAAGGTGATCCTCGATGACTGGGGGGGCGTCATCAACAGCGGTCCCGTGACACACGGCCCGATTCGTCTGGCCGACCTGTACAGGATCGCGTCTCGGCATGCGACACGCCCCGTGAAGGTGTCGGTCGGCGCGGGTCCCGCCAATCTGGCGTGGCACGTCTACTTCAAGCACTACAAGAACGCCAAGGATCTGAGCTTCGCGCTGGCCCCCATCTTCAACAAGGAGATGAAGGATCTGGTCGCCGCCGGCGCCAAGTACCTCCAGTTCGAGGATCTCGGCGCGTGGCTGCCGCTCTTCACCGGTGACAAGAACGACTACAAGTGGATCCGTGAGTCGGTCGAGATGTGCTGCGACGGCGTCGACGCCAAGATCGGCTGGCACTTCTGCTTCGGCAACGCGTGGGGCAACGACATCCTGAGCGCCAACTACCCCGAGGGGTATCAGACGGTGCTCCCGTACTTCTTCGGCACGGCCGGCATCGACGAGTTCGTGCTCGACTACGCCAATCGCGACATGGCGGGCGTCGACTTCCTGAAGAACCTGCCGGCCAACCAGGGGATCCAACTCGGCGTGCTCGACATCCGCACCAACGCCATCGAGCAGCCGGCGAAGATCGCCGACCGGATCCGCCGCGCGCTCAAGCACATCCCGGCCGACAAGGTGACGCTCAGCTCGGACTGCGGCATGAAGCCGCTGGCGCGGATGGTTGCGAAGATGAAGCTGGGGGCGCTCGCGGAGGGCGCGGCCATCGTCCGGAAGGAAGTCGCGGGGGTTTAGCAAAGAAATCGGCGCGGGCTGAGGCCCGCTGTCCGTTCGGCTACAACAAACTATCGATAAGGAACTTCTTCAATGGCAGGAAAACTAGTTCTGGTTGCAGGCGCAACCGGCCAGCAGGGCGGCGCCGTCGCACGCGAACTGCTCAAGGCCGGCTATCAGGTTCGGGCGATGACGCGCAAGCCGGAGGGGGATGCCGCCAAGGCCCTCGCCGCGGCTGGCGCGGAGATCGTCAAGGGCGATCTGGACGATGCGGCCTCGGTCTCAGCGGCACTCAAGGGTGCCTGGGGCGCCTTTGC
Organism: Vicinamibacterales bacterium; assembly: GCA_035710305.1. GTDB lineage: Bacteria > Acidobacteriota > Vicinamibacteria > Vicinamibacterales > UBA2999 > Gp6-AA40. The sequence continues at coordinate 3,797 of DASTDQ010000186.1, forward strand.
CGTGCAGAACACCTGGGAAGCCGGTGTCGAAGGCGAAGAGCGTCAGGGCAAGCAGTTTGCCGAGCTCGCCAAGAAGGCCGGCGTCCAGCATCTGGTCTACACCTCGGTCGGCTCCTCGCATCGGAAGACGGGCGTGCCGCACTTCGAGAACAAGGCCCGCATCGAGCAGACGATCAAGAGCCTGGGCTTTCCCTCCTACGTCATCCTGCGCCCGGTCTTTTTCATGCAGAACATGAAGACCTTCTTTGCGCCCGATGCGAACGGCAACTTCTATGTCGCCATGAGCCCGGGCCGCAAGCTGCAGATGATCGCGGTCGCGGACATCGGCAAGTACGGGCGCCTCGCCTTCGACAAGGCTGCCGAGCTCAACGGGCAGGCGATCGACATCGCCGGCGACGAGCTCAGCATGACCGACGCCGGGAAAATCATCAGCCAGGCCTCGGGCAAGCCCGCCAATCACGTCAAGGCGAACATCGAAGATGTCCGCGCCTACAGCGCCGACATGGCGATGATGTTCGAGTGGTTCGAAAGCACGGGCTACGACGTCAACATCGCAGCGAACGAGAAGAAATACGGAATCAAGCCGACCTCCTTCAGCGAGTGGGCGAAGAGCGCTTACTGAGCGCTCTGCGCGGCTGGTTCCCGGTTGTAGCGGATCGGAGCAGGGCCGGGCCTCCTGGTGGAGGCTCGGCCGTTTTCATCTCGACAGGACGCATATGTCCCCCCATCGCCATTTCGTTCGAAGCTTCTTGATCGTGGGCGCGGCTGCCACGCTGTTCACGACGGCGGCGTTTTCGTGGGCTACGCTCCTCGGCCAGGCGCGGCCGGCGCAGGTAGACCCGTGCGCGGGTTCACGCGACCTGCGCCTGACGAACGGAAAGATCGTGACGATGGACGCTCGCGGGACGACGGTGTCGGAGGTGACGATCCAGGACGGACGAATCACTGCGGTGGGTCCACGCGGCAATCAGCGGGTGAGCCCGTGCACGCGGGAGATCAACCTTCGCGGGCGCACGGCCGTGCCCGGCCTCATCGACAACCATAACCACATCGTCCTGCTCGGCATCAGGCCCGGCCACCACACGCCGCTCGAAGGCGCCGCGTCGATCGCGGAGATCCAGGGGATTCTGAAGGCCAGGGCCAAGAGCGTCCCCGCGGGCGCGTTCATCACGTCGATGGGCGGGTGGAACCAGGCGCACTTCGCGGAGAAACGGCTGCCGACGCTGGCCGAGCTCGACGCGGCGGCGCCCAATCACCCGGTTCTCGTCTACCAATCCTTCACGGGACCCGCCTCAACCAACACGCGAGGCCTGGCCTTCTTCAAGTCGAAGGGCGTGGCGGTGAGCGACACGGGCGCGATTGGCGCCAACGCCCCGTCCCTGGCGGCTCTCAACGCGCTTCGCGCCGAGCAGACCTTCGAGGACCGCAAGCGCGGCACCACCGAGGCGATGGCGTACTCCGCGAGTGTCGGCGTGACGACGAGCGCCGACATGGGCGCGTTCAACCTGCCGGGCACACAGAACCTTCAGGGCTCCTTCGAGGCCGACACGCTGGCCAGCGCCGATCAGTTCCGGATGTACGACGCCTTCGCCGCGCTCCACCGCGAGGGCAGATTGACGACGCGCCTGCGCATCTTCTTCCTGACGATGGACATGCGGCCCGAGGTGCCGATCCTGTCGGAGCGCCTGCGAAACGACTTCCTCGGCTTCGGCGACGACATGATGCGGATCTCGGGCATCGGCGAGTTCGCGTCGAGCTGGCCCTTGTTCGGACAGAAGCCTCCGACCAATTACGAGGCGGCGCTCACAGCGATCGCGAAGCAGGGCTGGGCGTTTCAGCAGCACAGCCTCTCTCCCGCGGAGAACGAGCTGACCGTCAGCACCTTCGAGGCGGTGAACAAGACCGTCCCGATCGCCAACCTGCGATGGTCGCTCGCGCACGTGGGGTCGGTCGACAAGGCCACGATCGACCGGCTGAAAGCGATGGGGGCGGCCATAGCCGTCCACCCGTTTCAGTTCCTCGCCGGCGGCCGCGGCGGCCCGCCGCTGCGGACCATCGTGGACAGCGGGATCAAGGTGGGCGCGGGGTCGGATTCGGCGCAGATCTCGACGCTCAACCCGTGGCTCGTGATCTCCTACA
>DASTDQ010000187.1:0-4181 GCA_035710305.1 Vicinamibacterales bacterium
TGACTCCCGACCCCATTTACGCCGCCGATAAATGACTCCCGACCCCATTTACTTGACTCCCGACCCCATTTTCCGGTACCAGCTGCCATGGTGCTGGCGTGCCCACGCTTCGGTGACGTCGCCGTGTACGATCGCACGAAGCCCGCCGGGCACGACGGCGACGCCCATGTAGATGTGCACGATGAAGCCGCCGATGGTGACGAGCGCGGCAACGGCGTGGAGGATCGTGGCAACCGACCGCAGTGCGTGCAGCTCCGAGGGGACCGACGCCACGAACCACATGACGACGCCGGACAGGAGCAGGACGAGGCCGCCGAGCGCCATGACCCAGAAGAGCGTCTTCTGACCGTAGTTGAAGCGGCCGGCCGGAGGTACCTGCCCGTCTTCGTTCCGGACGTAGTGCGCCATCGCGCGACGCCACTCGCGGTCCTCGGGCGTGGTCCGCATGTCGCGACGCCATTGGACGTACATCGCGGCGACGGCTGCGGCGAAGAGCAACCCGGCCCAGGGGTGGAGTAAACGCGACACATAGCCGCCGCCGAGCGCGATCGCGATCCAAAAGAGCCACGGAGTCCAGAACGCCAGCCCCGTCAGCAGAAGATAGACGTACGAGAGCGCGGCGATCGTGTGGACGACCCGCTCGCGGAAGTCGTAACGCACGATGCGGTGGATGGTCATGACTCGGCGTGATCCTTTCGTCCGAAGCGCACGAAGTGCACGACGGCGGCGGCGAGTCCACCCACCATCGCCGCGTTGCCGAACCACTTCAGCGGCCCCTTCCACAGCCGGACGGCAGCCGGGATCGTCGGGTCTTTCGGTAACCCATACAACTCCGGCCGATCGCCGTGTGTCAGTACCGTGATGACCGAGGTCCCCCCGACGCCCGGCGGGTCGTAGACGGCGGCCTGGGCAAACCCGTTGGCCTTGAGCTGCGCGACGCGTGTGTTGGCCACCTCGAGCATGTCCTCCTTGGTGCCGAACTGCAGGCAGCTCGTCGGACATGCCTTCACGCACGCAGGCTGCAGCCCCACCGATACGCGATCGACGCACAGCGTGCACTTGTAGACGCGCCTCGTGCCCGCGTTGAACTTCGGCACGTCGAACGGGCATCCGGTGATGCAGTATCCGCAGCCGATGCAGTTGTCCTGCTGGAAATCGACGATGCCGTTCGAGTACTGGACGATGGCGGCAGGCGCGGGGCACGCGACGAGACAGCCCGGCTCGGCGCAGTGCATGCACTGGTCCTTCCGCATCAGCCACTCGAGCGCGCCGCGGCCCTCGTCCACGTGCTCGTTGAACTTGATCAGGTTCCAGAAGTTGGCGGTCGTGGCCGGCAGCGTCTGGTACGTGCCGGACTGCACCGTCGCCTCGGGCGGCAGATCGTTCCACTCCTGGCACGCCACCTCGCACGCCTTGCAGCCGATGCAGGTGGACGTGTCCACGAGCTTCGTCACCGTCGGCTGCACTCGCACGCCGGGAGCAGGGGACGAGGCCGCCGAACTTCGAACGATCTCTAAAGACATCGAACACGAACCTGAAACTGAACACGAACCGAGAAGAGAGAAGCGAGAAGTGTGAACGACATCACACCTTCTCAATCTTTACCAGGAAACCCTTGTACTCAGGCGCAAACGAATTCGGATCGACGATCGTCGGCGTCACGAGATTGGCGAGCGACCCGCGCTGCTGACCACGCCCCAGGAAGCCCCAGTGAATCGGGAAGCCGATCTGATACACCGTGCGGCCCCCGACCTGCATCGGCTTGATGCGGCGCGTCACCATCGCCTTGCCCTCGAGCGAGCCCCGGGCCGACGTCACGCGCACGGTGTCGCCGCTCGAGACGCCGTGCTGGCTCGCAAGCTCCTGCGGAATCTCGATGAAGAACTCCGGCTGCAGCTGCACGCTGTACGGATTGTTCTTCGTCCAGTAGTGGAAGTGCTCGGTCAGGCGGTACGTGGTGCAGACGATCGGGAACTCCTCGGCCGTCCCGAGCACGTCGAACTCGGTCGTGAAGCGCTGCACGGCCGGGTTCGAGCTGGTCGGCGGGTGCAGCGGGTTCGCGACGGGTGACTCTACCGGCTCGTAGTGCTCCGACCAGGGTCCGTCGGCAAACTGTCCCGGGACAAAGAATCGGCCCACGCCTTCGGGCAGCATGATGAAAGGACCGAGGCTGGCAGCTGGCGCGCTCGTGGCCGTGTAGTCCGGAACGTCGCCGACCCATCGCTCGCCGTTCCAGGCGATTCCCACCCGGGTGGCATCCCACGGCCGCCCTTGCGCGTCGGCCGAGCAGCGGTTGTACAGCACTCTTCGGTTGGCGGGCCAGCTGAAGGTCCACTCCGGATAGCGGCCGAGGCCGCTCGGGTCCGCGTACGATCGGCGCTGCGTCAGGTTTCCCTGGTCGGTGTACATCCCGATGTACAGCCAGTTCCCCGAGAGCGTCGTCCCGTCGGCGCGCGTCTCGAGGAACGCCGAGAGCTGTTGACCCTTTCGCTTGACGACGGCGCCGGCGGGATCTTTCACGTCCTCGAGCGCCCAGCCGTTGATCTCCCTGCACACCTCGTCCAGCGAAGGCGACGTCGGGTTCGTGTACCACCAGTTGAGACTGCGCACCGGCTCCGGGTAGGTGCCGCCGTCGCGCTCGTAGAGCTCCCGCACTTTCAGGAAGATGCGCGCGATGATCTCCTGATCCGGCTTGGCCTCTCCCGGCGGATCGACCGCCTTCCACTTCCACTGAATCCACCGGGCCGAGTTGACGAAGGTGCCGTCCTTCTCGGCGAAGTTGGCCGCCGGCAGGAGGAAGACCTCCGTCTGCACGTCTTCGGGTTTCTTCTCGACGAGCGCCAGGATGTCTTCGCGCCAGAACGTGGCGGTCTCCTGTTCGAAGTTCTCGGCGACGACCAGCCATTTCAGCTTCGCGAGGGCCGCGATCGCCTTGCGCGAGTGCGGCCCGTTGCTGACCGGATTCATGCCGAAGCTGAAAAAGCCTTCTATCTGGTCGCGGTACATGTGGTCGAACATGTACGCCCAGCTCCAGTTCTCGTCGGTCCCCTGCTCGGACTGGGGCAATCGCGGGTGAAAGCCGTACCCGAAATCGTTCGCCTTGGTGGCGGCGTTCCCGTAGTACGCCTTGAGCTGGCTGACGAAGAAGCGGTCGGTGTTGACCCAGAAGTTGGTCGAGTTCGGGCGCAGCGGCTTCGGCGTCACCGCTCGAAGGAACGTGTCGAGCGAGTCGTGGCCAGCCTTCGGGATCGGGATGTAGCCGGGGACGTTGTGGTACGCCATCCCGCAGTCGGTTCCGCCCTGGATGTTGGCGTGGCCGCGCAGCGCGTTCAACCCGCCGCCCGGGCGGCCGATGTTGCCGAGCAGCATCTGGAGCATCGCCGCCGCGTGAATGAGCTGCACCGAGTGGCTGTGATGGGTCCAGCCGAGCGCGTACATGATCGTGCCCGCGCGATCGGGCGTGTAGGTCGAGGTCACGAGCTCGGCGACGGCGTCGAAGTCCTCGACGCTGCAGCCGCAGATGTTGGACACGGCCTCCGGCGTGTAGCGCGAGTAGAAGCGCTTCATCACCTGGAACACGGACCGCGGGTGCTGCATCGTCGGATCGATCCGCGCGAATCCGTCCGGGCCGAGCTCGTAGCTCCAGCTCGAATGGTCGGTGTACGCCTTCCGCTCTTCGTCCCACCCTGAGAAGACGCCGCGGGTTTCGTCGAAGGCGTACTTCTCGCTCACGAGCAGCGGCGCGTTCGTGTACAGCCGGACGTACTCCTCGTGAAAGCGGCTCCTGCTGAGGGCGTAGTGGATCAGCCCGCCGAGAAAGGCGATGTCGGTCCCGGATCGAATCTGCGCGAAGCGATCCGCGACGGCCGCCGTGCGGTTGAACCGCGGGTCAACCGTGACGAGCTTCGCGTTGCGGTTCCGCCTGGCCTCCATGACGAACCGGAAGCCAACCGGATGGTTCTCGGCGGGATTCCCGCCCATGGCGAGGACGACATCCGCGTTTCGGATGTCCGTCCATCCGTTGGTCATCGCCCCTCGTCCGAACGTGGCGGCCAGACTGGCCACCGTGGGGCCGTGTCATATTCGGGCCTGCTGCTCGATCGGGACGATTCCGAGCCCGGCCCGGAACGCCTTCACGAGGAGGTAGTTGACTTCGTTGGTGTCGGTGCAGCCGCCGATGA
>DASTDQ010000188.1:0-4814 GCA_035710305.1 Vicinamibacterales bacterium
TCGGCGTGAACGTCTGCGAGAACCTGACGACCGGCGATCCACGTCCGATGATGCTCCATCCGCCCTCCCAGGGCGGCATGTTGACCTGGTCGACCTGATTGCTGACGACGGGGGTGAGCGCGGCCGCTCCAGGGATCGCGGGCCGAGGGTCCCGATGGCAACTGACACTGGAGGCGCACAAGCCGAGGAGCAATATACCGGGCAGAACACGTGTCATGTATCGTTACGTCGACGCTGACTTCAGCCGCTGGCCGGAGCGGCGTTCTATTTTCCGACGGCTTCCACGGGCGTCGCCGGACCGTCGGCGTTCCAGATGTCCTGCACGGACTTCCAGGATCCGTCAGGCTGCTTCATGTACAGGGTCAGGTACTTGCCTTTCTCGGTGACGGCCTTCTTGGTGGCGGGATCGGTTGCTGTCACCGTGTAAGTGCCCTGGGTGTATCCGAAGTCGCCTCCCCTGGACGCTTCCACGGTCACGGTCTGCAGGCTGAGCGAAAAATTCGGATCGGCGACGAGCTCGGCGATCACCGGCTTGATGGCGGCGGAGCCCTTCACTGCCGGCAGGCCGGGCGCCATGAGAGTGGCGTTCTCGGCCCAGTAGGGCGTGATGTTGTCGGCGACCTTCGTGGACCACGCGGCCTTCCAGGCCTCCTCAGTCGCGCGGATGGCCGCGGCGTCGGCCTCGCGTGTGTCGGCGACCGGCGCCGGCGCCTGCGTGCAGGCGGCCAGAGTCACGAGGAATGTGAGAGCAGCGAGTGTTTTCATGGCGCCGATCGTATCTCGAGGCGCAAGCCGCAAGTGCCGCCTCTGAAGCGTGGTAGCGTATTCGGTAGCCGCGACGCGCGTTCGACCGCGCTCGCTCGCGAGACGAGGAGTCAGCATTCATGAGTACGACGCGCATGACCGTTGTCGCGGTGGCACTGCTCGCCTCGATGGCCATCGGCGTAGCCGGAGACCAGGTCATCGCCCAGGGGCAAGGCGGCGGCCGGGGCCGCGGCGGTGGGCCCCCGACGTCAACGACGCCTCCCACGGGAGTCACGCCGCTGCCGGCTGACATGTTCACAACCAAGAACTTTTATCTCGATCGCAAGAGCTGGATCGACAAGCGCTACGCCAGGTGCAATACGCCGCGCCAGATCACCGACATGTGGACGCGCTCCAACCGTGTGGCCCACTGGGGCGACTGCAGCGTGGACTACCCGGTCGAGAAGATCGTCAGCCCCTACCCGTACAAGACGGCGGCTGAGCACTACGACGCGCTCATGGCCGAAGCCAAGAAGGCAGGCGGCCCGACCAGGCACACGCGGCAGACGCTCCCGGACTGGGACGGGTGGTACCAGCGAGGCGCGGCCCAGGATCAATGGACCTACGGGAGCAACCTGCAGACGTCGACGATGGTGTCGCTGCTCACGCCCGAGTACCAGAAGCGCATGATCCAGACGGCGTATCACGAGGGCGTCAGCAACTCGCCCCAGTGGATGGCCTCGTTCTGCTATCCGGAAGGCTTCATCCGGTGGTGGGCCCAGGCGTCGCACGGCGGGCCGATCGAGGTGATGGTGACGCCGCATCAGGTGCAGTTCCTGACCGGCATCGCCGACAACCTGCTGCGCCGCGTCCTCATCGGCCGCACACACGTGCAGAAGGTGCCGCAGTGGTACGGCGAAACGGTCGGCTTCTGGAACGGCAACACGCTGGTCGCCTGGACGGCCAACGTCCAGGGATGGACGCTCTCGCACGCGATGTTCGAGATCAGCAACAGCATGGAGACGATCGAGGTCTTCCGCCCGGCTCCCGACGGACGGACGATCGAGGTCGAGACGACTTTCTACGACCCCGAAGCGTTCGTCCGGCCGCTGCGGCAGGTCACGCCGTGGACGCGCCAGCGGACATTGGACGACGCGGAGCAGCGATTCACGTTCGTGGAGTGCCGCGTGCAGAGCACGATCGTCAACGGATCCGATGGCAGGCCCACACAGCTGACGCCGGTGGACGACGGGTACATCGACTACTTCGGGCGGCCCTGGGCGTTGAACTGGGAGAAGCATTTCGAGCAGGGCTGGGAGAAGCCGGAGAACTGACCGTCATGAGACACGGAGCGACTCGAATGACCACACGCACACGGCGCGCATGGATGAGGGCAGGACTCGCAACCAGTCTCGTGCTGGGCGTCGCTGCCGCCGCGGCCGCGCATCACTCCTTCGCGATGTACAACATGACGGAGACGAAGACGCTGACGGGCAAGCTCACGCGGTTCATCCCGGGGAGCAACCACGCGCAACTGCTCTTCGAGCTGCTGGGTGAGGACGGCAAGCCCGTGCTGAAGGACGGGAAGCCAGTCGTCTGGGGAGTCGAGATGGGCTCGGCGGCGGCCATTGCGCGGAGCGGCGTGACGGTCAAGGCGTTTCCAGTAGGCACCATCATGACCGTCAGCCTGCACCCGCTGCGCGATGGCAAGCCGTTCGGGGCCATTGGCGGTGCGCTCATCAAGTGTGGCGAGACGTTCCCGGCGGGCGGCTGTAACCAGAAGACCGGCCAGGTCATGATGGCGCCGGCGAACTGAACCGGACGATCGAAATGCAAAATCCAAAAGGCAAGATGCAAAACGCCGCTGCCGTGTTCGTGTTCCTGCTCGCCACGGCGCCGTGCATCCAGGCACATCATTCGTTCACGGCGGAATACGACTCGAATCAGCCGGTCAAGGTGACCGGCGTGGTCACGAAGGTCGAGTGGACGAACCCTCACATCTGGTTCTTCGTTGACGTGAAGGACGCGCAGGGGCGCGTCACGAACTGGGGATTCTCCGGCGGACCTCCTGGCGTCCTGCAGCGCCGCGGCATTACCAAGAACGCGATGAAGACCGGCGACGTGATCGTCGTCGAGGGGTTCCGCGCCCGCGACGGGTCGAACAACGCCTCGGGCGGCCGCGTGACGTTTCCCGACGGCCGTAGCGTGTTCACGGCCTCCAACGAAGACAAGGCTCCGAAATGAGGCACGTAGTCATGTACACGAATCTGAAGCGAGGCCGAGCCGTCTCGATGGCGTTGTGTGGGTTGGCAACGGCGCTCGTTGTCGCCGCCATCGCGATCGATCGCGCGCAGGCACAATCCACGTCCGGTCAGATTCCACGCCAGGCCGACGGCAAGCCCGACTTTTCCGGCATGTGGGACAACCCGAAGGAGCCCGGGGCGAAGGGGCCGGCGACCGTGTTCAACCGGAGCAGGATGTCGCCGTTCGTTCCGGGCGGCGAGGCGCTGTTCTACGAGCCGAGGACGGGGGACCCGCGGCACGACGAGCCGCGCGCCTTCTGCATGCCCTCGGGGTTTCCGTCGGCGTTCCTCGGCCCGTATCCGATCCAGCTGATTCAGACGCCCCAGTATCTGGTGATGTCGACCGAGTTCATGAACGTGACGCGCATCATCCCGCTCGACGGCCGGCCTCACAAGACGGACATCGAGCCGACCTTCTACGGGGAGCCCGTGGGGCGCTGGGAAGGCGACACGCTGGTCATCGAAGCGAGGAACTACAAGCGGTGGTCGCTCGACGACTGGTACTACCAGAACCCGAAAGAGTACCGGATGCACACCGAGGCGCTCCGCACGATCGAGCGCCTGCGCCGGGTGGATCTGAACACCATCTCGTATCAGTTCACGGTGGACGACCCGAAGATCTTCACCAAGCCCTGGACCGTCGACTGGGAGATGAAGCGGCACCCCGAATGGGAGAAGACGGGGCTCTACGAGATGGTGTGCAACGAGAACAATCGATGCGAAGGCGGCAAGTGCCGCGATTCGAAGTAGTGCCTCGGCTTCGAGACGGCAACGCCCGACCTGAGGAAGACCTCAGTGTCGGGCGTTTTACTCTGCGTGCACGGGCACGCATCCCGGCAGGAGCCGGGATCGATGGATTGCACAACGTTTCGATTGTCACTCGCGCATCGATGAAGACGCCCGCGGGCGCCCAATCGATGCGGCCAACTAGCCCGGTGGTTCCTCCATACGAACCTCCTCGTCTTCGAGTGACGGGGCTCTGAGCTACCAATACGCTCCGTCCGTCGCGGTGTCAAGCTGATCCTGGCCATCATGTGGACATATCCGCTCATCGGCCTGGTTGCCGGCACGATCGTGTCGAGCTGGCAGGGCTACAAAGATCCGCCGTGGGAAGGCTTCGTCCTCTCGAAGTTCGTCCGCTCGATCCTGATCGGCGGGGCAATCGGGCTGGTGCTGTGGGCGATCGACTCCCGCGGCGCGATGGAGATCGACAACCTCGGGCTCCTGCTCCTGGCGATCCTCGCGACGGAACGCCTCATTGGCGAAGCGTACAAGGGCTTCTTCAAGCGCGCCCCGCACCCGGAGTATTCGAAGCTGTTCGTCAGGCTGGGGCTTCCGGTGCACACCTATCCGCTGAAGGTCGCGTTCGGCTGTCTTTTCGTTGCCCTTGGTTTCCTCATCTTCGCGCTCTTCGGGTGGGTTGGAGGCGTCATCATCAGGTCCCTCGGCCAGACGCCGCTGGCGGGACTGCTGCTCGGAGCGGTTGCGGGGACGCTCGTGGCGTCGGGCGGGGCGCTGAAGGACTCGCAGTTCGAGGGGTTCAAGGGCCGGAAGTTCGTCCGGAGCCCGATCATCACGGCGCTCGGCGGCGCGCTGCTGATCACCTCGTCCGGCAACCCGCTGCTCATGTCGATCGGCGTCATCGGGTTCGAGCGCGTCGCCGTGGAATTCTTCAAGACGTTCCTGGTCCGGCAGATCAGGGGCATTCATGCCGGCAAGCCTGCCGCCTACCCCGAGTGGCTGGAGCGGCGATGGGTGTTCCTGGTG
>DASTDQ010000189.1:0-6573 GCA_035710305.1 Vicinamibacterales bacterium
AAGGAGATCGAGGCGCTGTCGATGCTCCCGGTGACGGCAGAGCGCCAGCGCTCGATCGACGGCCTCGTCACGCGCATCGACTCCATCCGGCGGGACATCTACCGGACGCTGACACCCTGGCAGCGCGTGCAGGTCGCGCGGCATCCGAGCCGGCCGACGGTGCTGGACTACGTCAACCGTCTTTTCACCGACTTCACCGAGATCAGCGGCGACCGACGGTTCGCCGACGATCACGCCATCGTGGCCGGCATGGCCCGCTACAAGCAGGAGCCCGTCCTGGTCGTGGGGCACCACAAGGGCGGGGGAGGGGACACGAAGCAGAAGATCTACCGCAACTTCGGCTACGCCAAGCCCGAGGGCTATCGCAAGGCGCTGCGGGCCATGAAGCTGGCCGAGAAGTTCCAGCGAGCGGTGATTGCGTTCATCGACACTCCCGCCGCGTATCCCGGCATCGAGTCCGAGGAGCGCGGGATCTCGGAGGCCATCGCTTTGAACCTTCGGGAGATGGCGTCGCTCGACATCCCCATTATCGTCGTCGTGCATGGCGAGGGCGGCAGCGGTGGAGCGCTGGGGCTCGCCGTCGGCGACCGGATCCTGATGAACCAGTTTGCGATCTACAGCGTGATTCCCCCGGAAGGGTGTGCGGCGATCCTCTGGCGCGACTCGGGCCGCAAGGTCGAGGCGGCGGAGGCGCTCAAGCTGACCGCACCCGATCTGCTGTCGCTCGGGCTGATTGACGAAATCGTGCCTGAGCCCGTCGGCGGATCGCACACCAATCCGGACCAGGCGGCCGCGCTGCTCGATCCGTCGCTCCAGAGGGCACTTGCGGAGGTCACGTCGATGAATCCGGCGGCCCGGCTGGACGAGCGGTACCGGAAGTGGCGGCGGATGGGCGACGTAGGGATCGCCGAATGATCCAGCGCCTCTGGCAGCCGCTCTCGTGCGACGACGCCCAGGCTGGCATATTGGCGCGCGAACTGAACATTGCCCCGGTGACGGCCCGGCTCCTCTGCATCCGTGGAATCGCGGACGCGGGTGAGGCCAGGCGGTTCCTCACACCGTCGCTCGACGACCTGCTCGACCCGTTCACGCTCACCGACATGCCCGTGGCGGTCGATCGCATTCTGCGAGCCATCGCCGGTCGCGAGCGGATCGCCGTTCACGGGGACTACGACGTTGACGGCGTGACCTCCACGGTCATTCTTCGACGTGCGCTCGAGTTGCTGGGCGCGGACGTGACGCATTTCATCCCCGAACGCGTGCGCGACGGGTACGGCCTGCAGCCGGCGTCGCTCGACAGGCTCGCCGCCGAGGGCGTGCGCCTGGTCATCTCGGTGGACTGCGGCATCAGGGGTGTGGAGGCGGCTGCACGCGCCAGGGCGCTCGGCCTCGACCTGATCATCACGGATCACCACGAACCCGACGTCGAGTTGCCGGATGCGCTGGCCGTGATCAACCCGAAGCGCCACGACTGCGCGTATCCGGAAAAGAATCTGGCGGGCGTGGGCGTGGCGCTGAAGGTCGTGCAGGCGCTGTGCGCAAGGACGGAACGAAGCAGCTGGCTGCCTGCGTTCGTCAAGATGGCCGCCATCGGCACGCTTGCCGACGTCGTGCCCCTGACGGGCGAGAACCGGGTGATCGCCAAAGTGGGGCTCGGTTTGCTTTCGAAGGGGCCGCACAAGATCGGTTTACGGGCCCTGCTCGAGGTGTGCGGCCTCACAGGCAAGGAGATCGACAGCTACCACATCGGCTTCGTGCTGGCGCCGAGGGTCAACGCGGCGGGCCGGATGAGCACGCCGGACATTGCGGCACGGCTGCTGCTTGCGTCCGACGAGGCGATGGCCGACGAAGCGCGTGCGCTGGCCGTGCAGCTCGACGCCGAAAACGTCCGCCGGCAGCAGGAAGAGGCCGACCTCGTCGCCCAGGCGCGGAAGATGGTGGAGACCGACATCGAGATCGGGTCCAGGACGGTCATCGTCGTCGGAGGCGAGGGCTGGCACCGGGGCGTGATCGGCATCGTGGCCTCGAAGCTGGTGGATGCGTTTCATCGCCCGGCAATCGTCATCTCCCTCGATGGCGGCACGGCACACGGGTCCTGCCGGAGCATCCCGTCGTTCAACATGCTGGCGGCGCTCGAGTCGTGCGCCGAGATCATGACCAGGTTCGGAGGCCACAAGCAGGCGGCCGGCCTGACGATCGACTCCTCGCGAATCCGGGAGCTGCGTGCACGAGTGAATGACTACGCGGACGCTCGTCTTCAGCCCGACGACCTGCGCCCGCGGATCTGGATCGACGGCGGTCTCGACTTTCGATCGATCAACGAGCAGGTCGCCTCCGAGCTCACGACGCTGGCGCCGTTCGGCGCCGGCAACCCGCGCCCCATCTTTCACGCCAGCCGCGTCGAGGTCGTGGATGGTCCCCGCCGCGTCAAGGATCGCCATTTGAAGATGGCGTTCCGGCAGGACGGCCGCGTCATGAGGGGCATCGCCTGGCGTGCGATCGAGCGCGAGACGTTCGTGACCGAACATCGGTCGTCCATAGACCTGGCGTTCTCGCTCGAGCAGGACACCTGGAACGGCGACCGCTACCTCCAGCTCTCCATCGCCGACTTCAAAGCGCCCGAGAACTGACCGCGCCGCCGGGCGGCACGCCGCGTTCGAGGTGCTATTCTGGACGCGCGGCATGACGTCCTGGCAGAAGCGCGTTCGGTTCGGGATCGCCGTCCTTGGGATTGCGTTCGCGGCATTCGTGTACTGGTCGACCGGGGCACGCCGGGCGGCCGTTCCGTCACAGGCGGTGGAGCGGATCGATCCGAAGGCCGTCATCGAGACGACGGCCGCGACGCGTCGCGAAACTCGCGGGAAGGACCGGACCTTCGACATCACGTGGAGCCGGCTCCTGACATATGACGACGGCTCGACCCGTCTGTTCGACGTCGTGATCACGGTGTACAGGCCGGAGAATCGAACGGTCACGATTACGGCGAAGGAAGCGTTCATCGGTCCGAACGAGATGCGACGGCAACTGATGGGCGAGGTGACGCTCTCGACGAGCAGCGGTTTCACGATGCTGACGGACGAGGCGACCGTGGACGAGAACACAGGGGTGACGCGGGTGCCCGGCGATCTTACGTTCGCGAAGGGCGGGATGAGCGGCTCGGGTCTCGGGGCGACCTACGAAGAGGCCACCGATGTATTGCGGATCGAAAGCCAGGTCAACGTCATCGTGAAAGACAGATCGGGGCGGCAGACCATGGAGGGGCGCTCCGGCAGCGCGACAATGGAGCGCCTTCAGGACGTCGTGCTCCTCGATTCCGCGGTGCATCTCCTTCGCGAAGGCGAAGTGATCGACGCCGACCATGCCCGAATCACGCTGGCAGAAGGCGAACAGGTGATCACGTCTCTCCAGTTGCGTGGCCGCTCGAGCGTCCGTGGAGACGGCGGGCCTCTCGAGTCGATGCGCGCCGACGAGATCGACCTGGACTATCGCGACGATGGCAAGACGGTGGAAGCGACGGCGCTGCGTGGAGGAGCGAGCGTCACGATGGCCGCCGACGAGCAGACCTCGGGCAGGCAGATGAGCGGGAATACTCTCGATCTTCAGTTGGCCGCCGACGGTGCGCTCACGTCGCTCGAGGGGCGGGGCATGGTGTCGTTCGAGATACCGGCCGTTGGCCGCAGCCCGGCGCGGCGCATCTACGCCGGCGCCCTCAGCGCGACCGGAGAGCCCGGCAAGGGGCTTGTCGCGGCCAGGTTTCGTCAGAACGTGGAGTTCCGCGAGCAGGGGAGTGGCGCGCCGTCCAGAGAAGCGCGGTCCCAGGCGTTGTTCGTCCAGTTGGACGGCGATGCCGTGTCGAGTGCCCAGTTCAGCGAGGGCGTCACGTTCGACGAGCAGGCTCTGCACGCCACGGCGGCGGAAGCCACGTATCAGCCGGGCAAGAGCCTGCTGAGCCTCGTTGGGAGCAAGGGCGCCGGCGAGCCCACGGTGACCGACGAGCGGATTCGCGTTGACGCGCGATCGATCGAGGTCATGCTCGACGGCCACGGGATGATCGCCCGCGACAACGTGCGCACGGTGCTGCGCGGCAGGACGGCGGGACGGAGCGGGCGCGCGGCAGAGAACGGGCGGCTGCCGGGACTCTTCAAAGAGGGAGATCCCGTCAGCGCGAGCGCGGCACGGCTGGACTACGAAGGTCAGGCAGGCCGGGCGGTGTACACGGGGAACGCGACGCTTCTGCAGGGCGACACGGCGATCCGAGGCGGCGTCGTCTCAATCGATCAGGAGAAGGGCGATCTGGCCGTGACCGGCTCGGCCCGGTCAACCCTGGCGCTCGACGGTGGCAAGGCTGACGGACAGGCTGACGAAATCCGGTACGACGAGGCCGCGCGACAGGTGACCTACAGCGTCACACCCCAGGCACCGACAACCGTGGGGAGCGGTGTGTCGGCGGCGAAGGCCGCGGCCGTGCGTCCGCGCGTGGCCAGGCTGAACGGCCCCCAGGGCGACTTGCGCGCGCAGCGGATCGTCATCGCCCTGGCCCGCGACGGAAACGAGATCGAGCGGCTCGAGGGATACGACGACGTGACGATGGTCCAGGGCGAGCGAACGGCGGTAGGCGCACGCCTCACCTACGATGCACGGGAGGAAAGCTACGTCATGTCGGGCCGGGGCGGGACGCTCGTGACCATCCGCGCGATTGTTCGGGGCTCATGCCGCGAAACGGCGGGAGAGACGCTGACCTTCTTCAAGTCGAACGACAAGATCGTCGTCGGCGGCCGCACTGAGGACAAACCGTGCGTGGCCGCGCCGGCGCGGTGACGCGCTGGTTCGATGCCGTCCACGCTGCGCACGCACGAACTCACGAAGTCTTACAGCGGGCGCACCGTGGTGCGCGGCGTGAGCATCGAGGTCGCGTCTGGTGAGATCGTCGGCCTGCTGGGCCCGAACGGCGCCGGCAAGACGACCACGTTCTACATGACCGTCGGACTCACGAGCCCCGATTCGGGCCGCGTCGAGTTGGACGGCGAGGATCTCACCGAGGCGCCGATGTACGTGCGCGCCCGGAAGGGTATCGGGTACCTGCCGCAGGAGCCGTCGATCTTTCGCGGGCTCACCGTGGAACAGAACATCCTGGCGATCCTGGAAACGCAGGGGCTCGACGCCCGGATGCGCGACGATCGGCTGCGCGAACTGCTGGCGGAGCTGCACCTGACGCCGCTGCGATCGGCGCCGGCGCACACGCTGTCCGGCGGCGAGCGGCGCCGAGCCGAGATCACCCGGGCGCTCGTGCTGTCCCCGCGCTTCATCCTGCTCGATGAACCCTTCGCGGGGATCGATCCGATCGCGGTCAGCGACATCCAGAACATCGTGCTTCACTTGAAGCAGCGCGGTATCGGCGTGTTGGTGACCGACCACAACGTACGGGAGACGCTGCGGATGACGGACCGGGCGTACATTGTCCACGATGGCGCAATTTATCGCAGTGGTACCCCCGCTTCCCTGGCCGCCGACGAGGATGTGCGCCGGATTTATCTGGGGGCGGAGTTCCGCTTGGACTAAGATTGATCGCGGGTTCCTCGGGTCATGGCGATTTCACAGAAGCTGCACACCAAGCTCGTTCAGAAGCTGATTCTGACGCCGTCGCTTCAGCAGGCGATCAAGCTGCTTCCGATGTCGACGCTCGAGTTGTCGGAGCTGCTGAATCAGGAAATGGTCGAGAACCCGATGCTCGAGGAGGTCCCCACCGAAGAGCTGCAGCCGGTCGAAGCCGCCCCGGAAAAGGCCGAAGCGAAGCCGGCAGCCGAGAAGGGCGACGCCTGGGACGATCAGGACTACGAGTATTTCTTCGGCGACTACCTGGACGACGGCTACCGGCCGCGCACGCCGACCGAGATCAAGGAACTGCCACCGATCGAGAACACGCTGTCCACGGGGCAGTCGCTGGCCGATCACCTCTTGTGGCAGCTGTCGATGCAGACCGACGAACCGCTGATGCGCGAGATCGGCGAGGCCATCGTCGGCAATCTCGACGATGACGGATACCTGGTGGCGACGGTGGAAGAGCTCGCCGCCATGGGCCCGTGGCCGCTGAACGAAGTGGAACGCGGGTTGAAGCTGGTGCAGGGCTTCGATCCCATCGGGGTCGCGGCCCGCGATCTGCAGGAGTGCCTCCTGCTGCAGCTCCGTCACCTCGGGATGGCGGGGTCTCCGGCCGACCAGATCGTCACCGAGCACATGCGGCTCCTGCAGAACCATCAGGCGCCCGAGCTGGCGCGTAAGCTTGGCGTCTCGATCGACGAACTCAAGCAGCACATCGAGCTGATTCGCCATCTGGATCCGAAGCCCGGGAACCGCTACAACCCGTCCCAGTCGCAGTACGTCATCCCGGACGTCTACATCGTCAAGATCGAGGATCAGTACGTCGCGGTGCTCAACGAAGAGGGGCTGCCGCAGCTTCGCATCAGCCCGGTGTACCGGAGGCTGCTCGACAAGAACGTTGCCGAGAACACGGACGAGACCCGTGCGTACGTGAAGGACAAGTTCCGTTCCGCCCTGTGGCTGATCAAGTCCGTC
>DASTDQ010000190.1:0-4843 GCA_035710305.1 Vicinamibacterales bacterium
CCGATCGGGTTCACGCTCGAGAACTTCGACCTGGTCGGACGATGGCGCACGACCGACGGCGGCGTGCCGATCGACGCGACGAGTCAGCTCTTCGACGGCACGTCGCTCGACGGCCCGGCCAGCCTGCGGCGGGCGCTGCTGGATCGCTCGACCGTGTTCGTGCGCACGATGACGGAGAAGCTGATGGTGTACGGCACCGGCCGCGCGCTGAAGCACGACGACATGCCGGTGGTCAGGAAGATCGCTCGCGACGCCGCGCAGGACGGCCATCGGTTCTCTGCGCTCATCCTCGGGATTGTCCGCAGCGACCCGTTCCAGATGAGGATGATGGAGCAGGGGGCAGGGGGCAAGGGGGTAGTCTTTAGACCCGAAAAGGAGAGGCGGGTCTTTAGACCCGCCTGGGAGATCCCGAATGGCTTTCATCACCAAGAAACACGTGCCGCGCCGCACCGTCCTTCGCGGCCTTGGCGCCACAATCGCTCTGCCGCTGCTGGACTCGATGGTCGCGGCGCAGACGCCGATCCGGAAGACCGCCGCTGCCGCCAGGAGCCGCTTGAGCTGCATCTACGTCCCGCACGGCGCGACGATGGACAAGTGGACGCCGTCGGCGACGGGCAAGGGGTTCGAGTTCACCGAGATCCTGACGCCGCTCGAGCCGTTCCGGGACCGTGTCACGGTCGTGTCCAACCTGGCGCATGCCAAGGCGGGCGCCGTGGGCTCCGACGCCGGCGCCGATCACGCCCGATCGGCGGCCGTCTTCCTCAGTGGCGCGCAGCCGGCCCGGGACTCGATCCAGGTGGGGGAGACGATCGACCAGATCGCGGTGCGCCACATCGGGCAGGACACCCCGCTCCCGTCGCTGGAACTGTCGATCGAGGACGTCGCGCTGAGCTGCGGCTCCGGGTACGCGTGCGCCTACTCGAACACGATCTCCTGGAAGAACGCGACCACGCCGCTCCCGATGGAGAACAACCCGCAGGTGGTGTTCGAGAAACTGTTCGGCGATGGAGGCAACGACGCCGACCGCGCCGCGCGGCGCCGGCAGAGCCGCAGCCTGCTCGACTCGGTCCTCGGCCAGGTGGCCTCGCTCAGCCACGATCTGCCCGCGGGGGATCGCGTCCGCCTCTCGGAGTACCTGGAGAACGTTCGCGAGATCGAGCGGCGCATCCAGAAGGCCGACACGCAGTTCCCGAGCGACCTGGCGCTCCCCGACGCGCCGGTCGGTGTGCCTGAGTCCTTCGACGAGCACTTCAAGATCATGTACGACCTGCAGGTGCTCGCCTTCCGGGCCGAGATCACGCGCATCGCCACGATGATGTACGCGCGCGACACGAGCCTGTCGGTCTACCCTCAGAGCGGCGTGCGCGAGAGCTTCCACGTCGCGTCGCACCACTCGAACGCGCGCGCGCAGATGGACCGGTTCGCCGTCATCAACCGGTACCACGTGCAGATGCTCGCCTATTTCCTGGACAAGCTGAAGAAGACGCCGGACGGCGACGGGACGCTGCTCGATCACTCGCTGGTGCTCTACGGCAGCAGCATGAGCAATGGCAACCAGCACGACCACGATCCGCTTCCCGTGATCCTGGCGGGCGGCGCGTCGGGCCGGCTCGCGGGCGGCAGCCACGTGCAGTCCGCGCCGCACACGCCGATGTCGAACCTGCTGCTGGCCATGCTCGACAAGCTGGGGATCGAGCAGTCGCAGCACGGCGACAGCACCGGGGCGCTCGACCTGTGAGGCATTGCGGTGAAATCACCATTCAGCGATCGATAATCAACATCGATTCACCAATCACAGATCGCGAAATCATCAATGCGTTGTAGCCGGTCGTGACAGTTACAGCGGGCACACGCCTGGGCCCTTATGAGATCGTCGGTCCGCTCGGCGCGGGCGGCATGGGCGAGGTATATCGCGCGCGCGATACGCGGCTGCAGCGCGACGTCGCGATCAAGGTGCTGCCCCCGCACGTGTCCGCGGCGCCGGAGCTTCGCGAGCGATTCGAGCGCGAGGCGCGCGCCGTTGCGTCCCTGAACCATCCGAACATCTGCGTGCTCCATGACGTCGGTCGCCACGAGGAGACCGACTTCCTCGTCCTCGAATTCCTCGACGGCGAGACGCTCGCCAGCCGGCTGGCCAGAGGCCAGCTCCCGCTCGATCATGCCCTCGCCATCGCCACGCAGCTCGCTGACGCCCTCGCGGCCGCGCATCGAGCGGGCGTCGTGCACCGCGACGTGAAGCCCGGCAACGTGCTCCTGCTTCGCAAAGCTGCCAGCGGCGACAGTCGATGGGCCGGCGCGCCGGTGGCCAAGCTCCTCGACTTCGGCCTCGCGAAGGCGGCTGGTTCTGCCGTTGGTCCGGCTAAAGCCGGACACTACGACGGTCCGGCTGGCGATCCCGGCGATCGTAGTGTCCGGCTTCAGCCGGACCTCACGTCCCTGCCGACGACGCCGCAGAACCTCACCGTGCAGGGGACGATCCTCGGCACGGTGGAGTACATGGCCCCCGAGCAGATCGAGGGACAGGAGGCCGACGCGCGAACCGATATCTTCGCGCTCGGGGTCGTCGTCTACGAGATGCTGACGGGGAGGCGCGCGTTCAGCGGCCGGACGCACGCGAGCCTGATTGGCGCCATTCTCAAGGACGATCCGCCGCCGCTCTCGCGCGATCAGCCGCTTGCGCCGCCGTTTCTCGACCACATCGTCAGACGATGTCTTGCGAAGGACCCGGACGAGCGGTGGCAGACGGCGGCCGATCTCATGCGCGAGCTGAGCTTTGCCGCGGCACACGCGCGCGACCGCGGGCCGGACGCGTCCGTTGCGGGGCAGCCGGTGGCGCGCACGAGGCGGATGATTCCGGCGACATACGCGGTCGCGTTGGCCGTCGCCGTTGCCGCTGCAACCGCGACGGGCGCATGGCTGCTTCGACTCCAGTCGCCTCGCGCCGAACCCGGCGGGTTGCGTCTGTCGATTGCGCTCGCACCCGGGGCCGAGATCGGCGACGTGGACAATCCCGCGATCGCGATATCGCCGGACGGTCGCCGCGTCGTGTATGCGGCGGTCGGCGCAGGCGGCCGGCAGCTCTTTCTGCGGTCGATCGACAGCTTCGACGCACAGGCGCTGCCCGGGACCGAGGATGCGTCCAATCCGTTCTTCTCTCCCGATGGCGCCTGGGTCGGCTTCTTCTCGAAGGGCAAGCTCAGGAAGCTGTCCATCGCCGCTGGAGCTGCGCAGGAACTGTCCGATGCTCCAGCCCCCCGCGGCGGGAGCTGGAGCCCCGATGGCGTCATCTACTTTGCGCCGCGCGTCTCGTCCGGACTGTTCAAAGTCTCTTCGGAAGGCGGCAGCGTCACGGAGGTGACGAAGCTCGATCGCTCGAAGGGGGAAGTGAGCCACCGGTTCCCCCACGTCCTGCCAGGCGGAGCCGGCCTCATGTTCACCGTGTGGACCGGTCCCGGCACCGATGAAAAGCAGATCGACGTCCTCAATCTCGACACGGGCGAGCGTCACTCCGTCGCGCAGGGCGCCGAGACCGCCGTTCATGCGTCATCCGGTCACATCGTCTACGGCCGTGCCGACACGCTGATGGCTGCACCGTTCGACCTGGCCGGCTTGACCGTCGGCGGCGCCGCGGTGCGCGTGGCCGAGGGCGTTCGCGTCGGGCACGGCGAGGGAGGACAGTTCACGATGTCCTCGACAGGAGACCTGCTGTATCTGCCCACCGATCGCCGCCGCTCCGAGCGACGGCTGGTGTGGGTCGATCGTCAGGGCCAGGTCGAGGCCCTGCAGGTTCCCACGCGGAACTTCGCGAACGCCAAAGTCTCCCCGGACGGCCGCTTCGCGGCCGTCAACCTCAACGGCTCGGTGACCGAGATTGGCATCGTCGACCTTTCGCGATCGACGGTCACGCTCCTCACCACGGGCAAGGGCAGCAGCCAGGCGCCGGTGTGGTCGCCGGATGGAATGCGAATCGCCTATCGAGCGACACGCAGCGGGTATCGCAACCTGTTCGGGAAGGGGGTCAACGATACGGCCGACGAGGAGCGTCTGGCAACAAGTGACAACGTGCAAACCCCGAGCTCGTGGTCGGCCGACGGCAAATGGCTGTTCTTCAACGAGACCAGCCAGGCCAGCGACAACGACGTGTTCGCGATGGCAATCGACGACGACCGCAAGGTCGAGGCGTTGATCAAGACGTCGAACAACCTGCAGATGTCACGAGACGGCCGCTGGCTGGCGTATCAGTCGACCGAGCAGGGGCGCTCCGAGGTGTTCGTTCAGCCCTTCCCCCCAGGTGGGCAGAGGGTTCAGATCTCGAACGGCGGAGGAAACGAGCCGCTGTGGGCGCCGGACGGGCGCGAGCTGTTTTACATGCGAGGCGACAGGATGATGGTGGTGGACATCACGACGCGCCCCACGTTTCAAGCTGGCGCGCCCCGCCTGCTGTTCGAAGGCCGCTTCGTGCCGTCACCCAACGGCGTGACGGGCTACTCGATCTCGCCCGACGCCCGGCGCTTCCTGATGGTGCAGGCCGTGCAGCCCGAGCCGCCGGCGACCGTGCTGCACCTGGTTCGAGGCTGGGCCGAGGAGCTGACGCGGCTCGCGCCGTAACGTCCGCGCGGGCCGAGGAGCTGACGCGGCTCGCGCCGTTAACGACCGCGCGGGCTGAAGCCCGCGCTCTACAATGTCTGGATCCCAACGCCGTATGACACGGTACTCCGCCGTATGACACGGTACTCCAACGCCGTAGAGCGGAGGCTTCAGCCTCCGCGGAGACAGCGTATGACGCGGTACATTCCGGCGTTGCTCGTGGCGATCGCCGCGATCGCTTCGCCTGCGCGAGCGA
>DASTDQ010000191.1:0-2797 GCA_035710305.1 Vicinamibacterales bacterium
CGCGTGTACCAGCCGGCGCCGAATCCAACCAGCATGCCGGCGATGCCTGCGACAACCGCGGCGCCCCCGACGGCGCGGAGTGGATGGCGCCTGATATTCAGTGCGGCTTCCGCGACCGCGTCCTCCGCCGCGTGCCGAGCGGTGGTGGCCACACGACGTACCTCGCGCAGGTTCTCTTCGAGTGCCTCTCGTGCCGGCCAGCAACCTGGTTCGGTCACACGTGCGGTTTGTGTGGCAGTGGCCATGGCTCACCTCCTGTCACAAGGCGAGCAATTCACGTACCTCGCGGCAGACGTGTAGTCCCCGGATGGAGGAAGGACGTAGCGCGAAGGAATCGGGAGGCGAGTCGCGATCGTGAGGCTTTGTGCTGGCAGGGCCATCCGGGCCGCCGGCGAAAAAGTCGCGCGCATTGAGAAGAATTCCACACGACGCGCATCGCAGGATCGCTGTGGTCCTCGGGAATCGGCCCAGTTTCGTCCGGGCTTCATGCTCGTTGGTGGAATCCCTCTTGCGTCAGCGGGCAGCAGCGGGAGATGACGTCTGTTCGAGGGAGGTTGTGTGACGCGTGTCCAGGATGTCATGACGGAAGGCGTGCAGACCATCGCCCCGACGAGTTCGGCGGAAGACGCGTGGGAATTGATGCAGAGAAATGACTTCCATCACGTGGTCGTCACGCGAGGATCCCGGGTGGTGGGAGTGCTGTCGCACCGCGACGCTGGCGGCCGGCAGGGCGAGGTGGTCCGAAGGGGCCGGACGGTCGAAGAGCTGATGACCAGTCCCGTCGTGACGGTCGAACCGACCGCCACCGTGAGAAAGGCGGCGAATCTGATGCGCGGCCACTCAATCGGATGCGTGGTCGTCGCAGACCGTGGGCGGGTCGTGGGCATCGTGACTGTTGCCGATCTGCTCGATCTGCTCGGCCGCGGCGTCGATCGTCCGACGCCATCGGAGAAGCGCCCAGCGCTCACGCACCGGACACCGCATCGAAAGCAGTCAGCGGCGACGGGCGTGTGGTGAAGGGTCTGGGCTGCACCAGCTCTATCAGGTGCGTCACGGATGACGATTATCTGAACGGCAACTCGTTCACCATGTGACACGTGCCGCAGGCGCCCGTGTACGGAATGGGCATCGCCCGGCCCGGCGGCACTCCGTAGACGCCGACGTTGGTCTTCAAGGGCACGTCGAACACATGCGACTTGAGGGGGCCTTGCCAATAGGCACTGGCCTCCTCCTCCTGCGCGCTGGCGTACGGAGGCGTCTTGATCATCCGGCCGTAGTCACCGGCAATGCCGCCCGTGTTGGCGGTTCCCGGCATGTGGCAATCGATGCAGCGCGTCTGCAGGCCTTTCATCCGCGCGTTGAGCTTCGCGTCCATGTGTGACAGCACGTCCACCGCATGACACCGCTGGCACAGCGGCGACCGTGGATCGTTGGCATCGTGAATGACCCAGCGCGGGTACGGCGTGTTCCCGTGCATGTCATGGCAGTCGGAACACGTCACCAGAAGCCGATCGTTGCGGTACATCTTCGACTTGAGGAAATCCGCATACTGCTGGTGAGGCTTGTTGGAGTGGACGTCATCGGGCCAGATGTTGTCCTCTCGCCCGCCTCCCCGCATGGTCGGCCCCTTCTTGACGGGGTCGGTGAACTTCGTAATCAGCTCGTGACGGCTGATGCCCGGACCGGCAAGCGCTCCGGTCTCATCGACAGCTTGCGTATAGCCAACGATAGGCCCCCCGTATCCTTGCCGCCGGTCATGACAGCGGCCGCACACCACGCTCGAGCGCTCAGCCGAGAGGTATTTAGGGTTGACGATGTAGCGCGAGCGCCCGCCATTGGCGACATGCTCCGATCCCGGACCGTGGCAGCTTTCGCAGCCGACGTTGATCTCGTCGAGCTCCGGATCGTCGTCGATGTTCATGTCGCCGCCAGGGTCGTTGACCGCCCGGACAAGGTACTGACCCGTCGCCTTGTCCTGATATCGCTCCCACCCGGTCAAATGACAACTGGCGCACATCGTTTGTACGGCGTTGTTGTTGACTGGCGGTGCCGCCAGCACATCGTCGGCGCTTCCGTATTTCCCGTCCTGCCCTGCGGCCCACCACATATAGAACTTGTAGTCCTGCCAGACGCGCCGTTCGCGGTGGAGACGGCTGTCACGGCCGGTCATGTTGTATCGCAGCACCGTGTACCAGCCCTGACGCTGGCCCAGCCCCGGAGGGACCGAGACGATGTAGCGCTGGTCGTGGACCGCACCGCCGTAGAGAAGCTTGATTTCCAGATGTGCCGGGCTGTTGGGGTCCTGCGCATTCAGCCGGTTCACCATCGTGATGAAGTACTTGCCGGTGGCCGTGTTCCTCCAGAGATAGACATCGGCGTAGGTGGTTGCAATCGGCAGGCGCGCGTCGCCGAACACTCGCAACGTGAACTTGTCGTCTCCCCTGCCCGCATCGTAGTCGCCCAGCTCGAGGCGCGTTCCTCGACGGTAGTCGTCCACGGCCGGGAACGATTGCATGGCATCGAAATACTGCGGGTGCCTCGAGAAGTCCTGCATCTTCCCCGGAGCATCTGGTGCGGTCCACCCGAGCTTGTGTGCCGTCTGCTGCCAATGCCGCCTGTCCGTGTGGCACGCGAGACATGCCGAGCTGCCGACAAACCGCGCGCTCGCGGATGGACGGCTCGAAAGCTCGATGGTCATCGAACGGCCACGGATGTCGGACAACGCATAGCTTTGCCTGCTCCGGTCGCCTCCAGGCAAATGCTCGGTATCGTTTGGTCCCGGCGTCACGTGAATGAA
>DASTDQ010000192.1:0-3295 GCA_035710305.1 Vicinamibacterales bacterium
GTCGGCGCCGGCAGCCGCGACACGGCGCAGGCGCGCGAATCGCTTTCCCGGTTGTGCCAGGCCTACTGGTTTCCGCTGTATGCCTACGTGCGCCGTCGCGGCCACGCTCCCGACGATGCCCAGGATCTGACGCAGGCGTTCTTCGCCCGCCTGCTGGAGAAGAACTGGGTGGCCGGCGCGAACCGGTCGAAGGGAAAGTTCCGAACGTTCCTGCTGTCGGCGATGAAGCACTTCCTCGCCGACGAATGGGACCGAGCACGCGCCCAGAAACGCGGCGGCGGCGCCACGCACCTGACTCTTTCGCTCGACACCGCCGAAGAACGATACGCCGTGGAGCCGTCCGATCCCGCCACGCCCGAAAGCATCTTCGAGCGGCGATGGGCGCTGGCGCTGCTCGACGTGGTGCTCGATCGCCTGCGGGCCGAGCACGAGGCGGATGGCCGCGGCGCGCTGTTCGCCGCGCTGCGCCCCTGCCTGGTCGGTGAGCGCACGGCACAGCCCTACGCGGAGCTGGCGCAGTCGCTCGGTGCCACCGAGGCGTCCATCAAGTCCGCGGTTCACCGTCTGCGGCAGCGCTACCGCCAGCTTCTGCGCGACGAGATTGCGAGCACGCTCGACGCACCCGAAGACGTGGACGATGAGCTGCGTCATCTCTTCGCCGTGCTGTCGGCACCCGGCGCCGGTCCGCAACCTTTCCCCGGGGCTTCCTAAGAAGCAGGTGGAGGACGCCGTGGCCGACAACACCTGCCCCAGCTGTGGAAAGACACTCCCCGCCGGAGCACCCCAGGGACTCTGTCCCGAATGCCTGATCAGGTCGGGTTTCAACACCGGCACCGCTCCGGACGGCTCCGCAACTGCACGCGGATTCACGCCGCCGGCTGTCGAGGAGCTCCGGCCGCTGTTTCCGCAGCTCGAGATTCTCGAGTTGATCGGCCGGGGCGGCATGGGCGCGGTGTACAAGGCACGGCAGCCCGCGCTCGATCGGCTCGTGGCCCTCAAGATCCTCCCGTCAACCATTGCCGGCGACCCGGGCTTCGCCGACCGGTTCAATCGCGAGGCCAGGGCACTCGCCCGTCTCCAGCATCCGCGCATCGTCATGGTGCACGACTTCGGGATCGCCGGCGGGCTGCACTACCTGCTGATGGAATACGTGGACGGTCCGAATCTGCGCGCGGTCCAGCGAAGCGGCCGGCTCGCGCCGGCGCAGGCGCTGCGGATCGTTCCAGAGATCTGCGAAGCGCTCCAGTTCGCGCACGATCGAGGGATCGTTCATCGCGACATCAAGCCGGAAAACCTGCTGCTCGACCGCGAGGGACATATCAAGATCACCGACTTCGGCATCGCCAAGATGGTCGGGCCCGACGCCGAGACCGCCGCGCTCACGGGCACGGTGGGCGTCGTCGGCACGCCGCACTACATGGCGCCCGAGCAGATCGAACGCCCCGCGGACGTGGATCATCGCGCGGACATCTATTCGCTCGGCGTCGTCTTCTACGAGCTGCTCACGGGCGAGCTCCCGATCGGTCGCTTCGCCATCCCGTCGAGCCGCGTGCAGCTGGACGTACGGCTGGACGAGGTGATCCTGCGCTCGCTCGAGAAGGAGCCCGCGCGACGCTACCAGCAGGTCTCGCAGGTGAAGTCGCGGCTGGACACGATTGCCCAGTCGCCAGGGAAGGCTCCAGCCGTGGCGAGGTCAGGGCGAATCATTGCGATTCCGGCGATGATCCTTTATGTCCTGCAGGCCCTGCTGGCCGTGCCCATCCCAGTTTTGTGGCTGAGGATGTTCTCGCCGATGGGAGCTCAGTTCCCAGTGGCGGCCGGGCCTGGCTTTTCCCCTTTGGGCTACTGGGCCCCGTTCGCCTGGCTGTGGTTCTTCATCTTCGCGCTCCTCGGCGCGTACCTCGCGTGGGGCGTGCTCCACTACCAGTGCTGGACGGCGCTGCCCGAGCGCTACCGCGCGACGACGCCAGCGCAGGCCGCCGGGTTCATCTTCATTCCGCTCTTCAACTTCTACTGGGTGTTCGTCTCGCTGCCGGGGCTCGCGGATGGATTCAACGCCTACCGCGAGGAGCATCCGGGCTCGCCGATTCGGAATGCGCGGGGCTTGGGAGTGGCCAAGGCGATCGGCTTCGTCTGCGGCTGGACGATTGGCTGGATCCCTGGCGTCGGGTCCATAGTGGCCATCGTGGACGCGATCCTGTTCGTGCTGTATTACCGCGCGATCGTTTCCAACGCGAACCAGGTTATCGCCGCCGACGCGAAGTAAGATCTCCTCTTTGCGCCGCTGCGCGCTCCGCGCCGGCAGGAGGTCATCATGAAGCGATGTGCGGCATCAGTCGTCTGTGCGTGCTCGGTGCTCATGGGTCTCGCCTCGAGCGCCGGCGCCCAGCAGCCAGCCACGCGAGGCATCGTCAACGTCACCGGGCAGCTCTATCGCGCGCAGAACAACAACCACTACACCGTGTTCCTGGTGACGCCGGAAGGCGTCATCATGAGCGACCCGATCAACCGCGACTTCGCCCGCTGGCTGAAGGGCGAGATTGCGACGCGCTTCAAGCAGCCCGTTCGCTACGTGCTCTACACGCATCGCGACTGGGATCACGCCTCGGGTGGCGTCGTCTTCGCCGACACGGCAGAATTCGTCGGTCATCGCAACATGCTGACGGCGCTCGCGCCGCCGGCCGGCAATCCACCGCTCACGCCTGACGCGGTGAAGATGGACGCCAATCGCAACGGGCTGGTCGAGCGGAGCGAAGCCACCGGCGCCATTGCCGAGCGATTCGACCTGTTCGACTACAACCGCGACGGCATCGTCACCGGCGCCGAGGTGGCGCGAGGTTCGGTGAGCGACGTGTACCCCCCGACCGTCACCTACACGGACCGGCACACCGTCACGCTCGGTGGCAAGCGGGTCACGATGGCATATCTCGGCGTGGCGCACGCCGACGACAGCTCGGTGCTGCATTTCCCTGACGAGCGTGCCGTGTTCAGCGCCGACATCATGCAGGTGAAACGGCTGCCCGGCGGCCTGGCGCCGACCGTCGGCTCGTGGATTGACGCGCTGAGCATCATCACCGCCCTCGACTTCGAGCACGCGCTCACCGGCCACGCGCTCTCGGGCACTAAGAAAGATGCGATGCAGTCGCTGCAGTACCTGATCGACATCTCGAAGGGTGTGGCCGCGGGCGTCGGCGCGGGCCGCAGCCTGGCGGAGATCCAGAAGACGCTCACGCTCGACGCCTACAAGGGGTTCGAGCGCTGGGACACGATCCGCGAGGCGCACATTGCCGCTGTC
>DASTDQ010000193.1:0-4007 GCA_035710305.1 Vicinamibacterales bacterium
TCACGCCAGCGTTGCCGCCAGTGCCCTCGAACTCCTTGTTTCCGTTCGTGCCGGCGGCCATGAGCGCCAGCATCCCGCCGGCCGAGTAGCCGGCGACCACGATCCGATTGGGGTCGACGCCAAGGCGCTCAGCATTGGCGCGAGTCCAGCGAATCGCGGCCTTTGTATCGTGAATCTGCGCCGGCCACAGACCTTCGCTCTGAAGCCGGTAGTTCGCCGAGATGTTCGTATAGCCTCTGGCGCCGAGCGCTTTGGCATCGTTGATGATGTAGCCGGCACTCTTGTTGCCGACGAAGAAGCCGCCCCCGAAGAGGTGCACGATCGCCAGACGCTTCGACGTCACGCCCGCGAGAGGCCGGTAGACATCGAGCGTGAGGTCCTTGTCTCCACCCTTTCCGAACACGATGTCCTTCTCGACGCGCAGGTTCCCCGTGTCCGGTGCCTGCCCCTGAGCCCGCAGCGAGAGCGCGGTGAGTGCCGGCAGCGCGGCCACTGCGCCCGTCGCCTTGACGAATCCCCGCCTGGTGAGTCGCGCCATGATCGTCGTTCCCCCTTGTTGGATGACGTGCGAAACCGAAATGCAGGAGTCTCCGGTATCCTACCGGAATTTCCCCGATATGATCTGGCAAAGATCCGGCGCGCTTTCGGGGTTACGATTCAGGCATGTGCAGAATGCTTCAGGCCTGTGCGCTCATCGTCTCCGTTGCCGTCGCCATCGAGCCGAGGCTCGGCGCACAGCAGCCGGCCAGCGAGGTACCCAACCTTGGCGCAGGAAACACCCTGACGCTCCCGGCTGACTTTCGCGAGTGGGTCTTCCTGAGCGCGGGCCTCGGCATGACATACGGTCCCAATGCGCCGGCGGCCGGGCAGCCGCAGTCGTTTACGAACGTCTACGTGAACCCTTCCTCGTATCGCGCCTTCCTGGCGAGCGGCAGGTGGCCCGAGCGCACGATGTTCATCCTCGAGATCAGGGGCTCGGCCTCGGAAGGCTCCATCAACCGGTTCGGGCGATTTCAGACCGGGCTCCGCGCGGTCGAAGTCAATCTGAAGGACGCGCGCCTCCCCGGCGGGTGGGGATTCTTCGACTTCGCCCGTGGCGCCGGCCCCGTGGCGCCGCTGCCGCAGAGTGCGAGCTGTTATTCGTGCCACCGCGACAACACCGCCGTCGAGCAGACCTTCGTGCAGTTCTACCCGACGCTGATGGAGGCGGCGCGGCGGCACGGTACGGTGAAAGCGAGCTATCGCGAGACACCGGAGTCGCCGGCAGCCGGCCAGCGATAAACCCGGTGGCCCCCTCTCGCTATTCCTCGCGCAGCAAGGAAACGGGATTGACGTTGAGCGCGCGACGAGCGGGGGCATAGCTGGCAACCATCGCCGCGGCGGCAATCACCAGCGCAACGCTCGCGTAGGTGAGCGGATCCAGCGGGCTGACGCCGTAGAGCGACCCTCGAAGCAGTTGCGACGCGCCAACGGCGGCAAGGACGCCGGCGACAAGCCCATAAACCACCGCACGGGCACTCGTCGAGAGCACGCCGCGGATGAGATCTCTCGATCGCGCGCCGAGCGCAAGGCGGATCCCGATCTCGCGGCTTCTCTGCCGTACGGCATACGCGAACACGCCGAACATGCCGACCGTCGCCAGGCCAAGCGCGAACAGTCCCAGCCCGGACGCCGCCAGCGGCGCCAGCCGGAGGGCGGACAGTTCGAAGTCGAGCCGGTTCCGCATTGGGGTCGAGATCACCTCCGCGCGGGGCTCGACCCGCGTGATCAGCGCCGAGAGGTCGTCGATGTCCGCGGACTGGCGACGGACAAGAAGCACCGGGAAGAGAGGGCCTCGCCGTCCGGTCAGCGGCTGAAAGTAGATCGGCGGCGCGGGGTCCAGGCCGAGCAGTCGTGCGTCGCGGGCAACACCGATGACTTCCAGCGCACGGTCGTTGGCGACGAACGCGCGGCCGACGGCGTCGTCGCCGCCCCAGAACCGGCGCGCGAACGCTTCGTTGACGACGACGAGGCCCCGATTGCGATCGGCGTCCGTAAAGCTCCTGCCGACCACGACCGGGATGTCGAGCACGCTGAAGTACGACGCCGAGACATCGAAGCGGTGGACGGGACGTGTCCGGTCGGCGGGCGCACCAGGGACACGGGCTTCATCGGTCGTCACTCCAGCCGCGGCCAGTGCCACCCCCGTGAAGCCCGCCGCGTCCAGCGCCGTCAACAGCTCGGGCACGAGGGCCTGCACGCGCGCGGCCTCATCCGGCTGCGGCAGCCGGACCATCACCTCGTCGATGTCCTCGATGGCGTATCCGAGATCCATGTCGCGCGCGGCTGCCACGCCACGCAGCAGCAGGCCGGCGCTCGCCAGCAGCACCACCGTGATGGCGATCTGCGCGCCGAGCAGCACGCTGCGGAGCGGAAAGCGCAATGCGACCGCCGTGCCTTTCAGCGACGCGCCGATGTCGCCGCGGGTGGCGTGAAGCGCCGGCGCGAGCGCAGAGGCCACGCAGGCCAGGCCCGCGAGCAGGGCCGCGTAGACGAACACCATGCCATCGAGATCGATGTCGAATGGTGCAGCCTCTCCGACGACTTCGTTAATCAGGAAGCGCGGCAGCCATGCCGCGACGGCGAGGCCGGCGCCGGCCGCGATCAGCGCCAGAAGCATGCCTTCGGTCAGGAGCTGACGGACGAGGCGTCTTCGTCCTGCCCCGAGCGAGAGGCGCACGCCGATCTCGCTGCGCCGCGCGACGGCGCGAGCCAGCAGCAGATTGCCGACGTTTGCGCACGCGAGTAGCAGCACCATCGTGACTCCGAGGAACAGCACGCCGATCACGGCAAGCCCCTCACGGTCGCCACGGCGACCCCTCAGCGCCTGAGTTCCCCCGACCACAATCGCTCTCGCATCCTGGCCGGCCGACGCGCGGAAGCGGGCGCTCACCGCGTCGAGCTCCGTCGCGAGCTGCGTGCGTGTCACGCCCTCGTCGAGACGCGCGTAGACCTCGACGCAGCACAACTCAGGATCCCCCCGTCCAATGTCGTTGGGGAGCAGGGCCGGGAGCGAGGTGAGCGGCAGCCAGACGCGTGCGCGCCCCTCTGCACCGCCGAAGTCGCGAGCGGCGACACCGACGACGGTGTGAGGCTGACCCGCAACGCGGACGCGTCGGCCGATGACGGACGGATCGCCGCCGAACTGCGTCTGCCACAGGACGTGGCTCAGGACAACGACAGCTTCCCCGGCACCACGGGCGTCGTCGGCCGCGAGGATGCCGCGGCCGTGCTGCAGGCCCGCGCCGAGCAGATCGAAGTAGTTGCCGGAGACGAAGAGCGTCGTCACCGAGCGCGCGCCGCCGCCGCTGTCGAAGGAGACAACGGTCCGTCGTTCCGCCGCCAGTTCGGCCGTGGTCGCCCGTGCCGCGAGAAACTCGAACTCGGGTATCGACAGGCCAGACAGGAGATTCGGGACCTGGGGCACACGTCCGGAAACAATGGCCAGGCCGTCGGGGTCGGTGACGCCCGTCATCGGCCGGAGTGCCGCACCGGCAAACACCGTGAACACACTGGTATTGAGCCCAATGGCGACACCGAGGACGACGACCGAAAGCAGCGTGAAGCCTGGCTGTCTGAGCAGCGCGCGAACAGCGATGCGGGTGTCCTGCCCGACGCTCTCGAGCCACGGCCAGATCCACTGCGCGCGCGAGTCCTCACGCGCCAGCGTCACGTTGCCCATCGCGCGGTGCGCGGCGAAGCGGGCGTGCTCAGGAGCGAGCCCGTCAGCCTCGAGATCCTGCTGCTTCATCGCGCGATGGAACTCGAGCTCCTCGGCGAGGGCGGCCTCGTGGTTGTCCTGGCGGAGCCAGTAGCGGAGGCGGCGGAGCAGGCGTCCCATGGTTAGGTGGCGAGCACCTGGAGGACGTCCTGCGAGGCGGTCTTGAGATGCTGCAGGAGATCAGGAGGCTCGTGCTCCGCCATGTCTCCCATCGTCTGACGATGGGAGAGGGCTTGTCAAGCCCCCC
>DASTDQ010000194.1:0-8347 GCA_035710305.1 Vicinamibacterales bacterium
AGGCCGGGTGCCGCCGGCCGACCTGGACGTGCAGCTCGGATGGGCCTTGTTGTCCGCGTCCGCGTCCGGCTCCGACGCGCTCGCAGACCTCCTGCCGAAGACCCGTGCGCGTACGGACCTGACGGCGAGCCAGCGTGAGCATGTCGACGAGCTGTGGACCACGTGGACGCTCCGCCGCGCCGAGGAGGCGGTGAAGGCCGGAGACGACGATCGCGCTGTCGGGATTCTGACCGAAGCGGGAGGACAGGTGCCCGGCAACTCGAGGATGCAGGCCGCTCTGGCGGCAATCTACATCGAGAAAGAGGATTGGACGAAGGCGCTGCGCGTGTACGAGTCGTGGGGGATGGCTGGCGCCTCGGCCGCCGACTACCGCGCCGCGGCAGGCGCCGCGCTGGGCGCCCGCGAGACGGCGCTTGCCGATCGCTTCCTTCAGGAAGGGCTCGCGCGGTGGCCGAACGACCGCGATCTCCTTCACATGACCGGACGGCGGGCCGTGTCCCAGGGGAACTACCGCCAGGCGGAAGGCCTGCTGAAGTCCGCGCTGACGGCGGCCGTCGACACACGGACGCGGCCGCCGCAGTCAACAGTGCGGACCGAACCCCTCACGCCGCCGCAGGCGTCGGCGTCCGCACCAGCCTGCCGTCAGGACACGGCAAGCCACGCGCCGCAAGGCTTTCGCGTCACGCCAGCGAGCTTTGTCGGCCGAACGGCGGCGCCCACGCCGCTCAGGATGCAGAACACGACCGCGAATCCTCAGAGCGGGTCGGCCGATCCGCCGGTGAGCTCCGCCGAGCCCCAGGACACACAGCCGGTCGGACAGATCGAGGACGAGCTCGACGTGGTGCGGCACCGGAACACACCCTTTGCCGCAGCGGCTCTCGACTTCCGCGGCCGTGCGGGCGATCCGGGACTCACCCGACTCGTGGTCCTCGACCTCGGCCCCGGCGGCTCCACGGCGTTCCGCGACCAGGTGCGCATCGGGATAGACATCCATACGCTCGCTCTGAACAACGGAGTGCCCGATGGCCAATCCGATTACCGATTCGGGTCCCTGCCGCTGGGCGGTGTGTTTCCCGAGCAGAATGCGCGCGGCTACGGCGGCGAGATCCAGGCATCCATGGCCGCGTTCGGCGCCATGTTCGGGACATCGCCCAGAGGATTTCTCAACGAGACGTGGACAGGCGGCTTGAGGCTCGGCAGTCCCGACGCGCCGGTGAGACTGATTGCCGCGAGGGATCTCGTCAAGGACAGCATGTTGTCGTACGCCGGTGCGCGCGACCCGGGTACGGGCACTCGCTGGGGTGGCGTCGTCTCCAACTCGGTCTTTCTGCATTTCAATCGCGACGAGTCCGGAGACGGTCAGTACTTGTCCGTCGGCGGCGGGAGCCTCCGCGGCGTGAACGTGGACGACAACTGGAATGCGGCGGCCGGTGCGGGCGCCTATTGGACGATCGGGACCGGAGATCAGGCGAATCTCACGCTCGGGGTTGACCTGACGGGAATGCACTACGCCAAGAACCTGAGTTTCTTCACGCTCGGACACGGGGGGTACTTCAGCCCGCAGCTGTATTTCATGGCGTCGGTGCCCGTGCGCTGGAACATCAAGCGCGCCGGCGGGATGTACGAGATCCGGATCAGTCCTGGCATTCAGCACTTCTACGAAGCCTCATCGCCGCTCTATCCGACCGGCGCGATCCTGACGCCGCCGGAGCCGTTCGCGCCCATGGTCTACCCCGAGCAGACGAGAACCGCACCCAACTACGACATCGCGTTCCGGGCCGACTACCGGCTGACGCCTCACCTGCATCTGGTCGCGTTCGCCAACGCCAACAACACGCGCGACTTCAACCAGCAGGTCTTCGGGATCGCCCTCAAGGTGCTGGGACAGCGCCTGCCCGCAACGAGGGAGTTGAACGTGAAAGCGATTCCCGATTGGCGCGGCAACCAGCCACTCGGAAACTGAGATCGGACCCGCCGTCCGTTTCCCTCTGCGAAAAGTCACCCGCGCGCATGCGTGGCGCGCCGGCGCTTCGTTGACTGAAAGAGTCCGGCATTGTAACGTTCAAAGCTTGTATCCATTGATGGAGACTCTTTCATGCTGAAGGCGACCGCTGGAAAGATACTGCCGACGACCATCACGGGGTCGTTGCCGCGTCCGAGTTGGTACACGGAGAACCTGGGGACCCGATCGTTTCTCGACGCGATGGTGATATCGCGGTTCCGGGAACAGTACGTGGACGCGCTGTCGGTGTATCTGCGGGAGCAGGAGGTGGCCGGGCTCGACATCGTGACCGACGGCGACTGCCGGTTCGACCAGGACATCGGGGGGCAGAGCTGGACGAGCTATCCGCCGCACCACATGAGCGGCTTCGAGACGACACATCCGAAGCTCGCCAAGGTGGGCGCCGGCGGCATCGCGTTTCCACGCGGGCACATCCTGCACGACTACCTCGAAGCGCGCGTGATGCCGAAGCTGGTTGGCGCGGTGGGGCGCGGCGAGATGCAGTACGCCGAGCTGTTCAAGGCGGCGCAGCGCCTGACGACCAAGCCCGTGAAGTTCGGGACGGTGACGCCCGAGCTCGTCGCCTTCGCCGTGCAGGACGAGCACTATCAGGACCTGCCCTCGCGCATCATGGCGCTGAGCGACGCCTTCAACGCCGAGCTGCACGATCTCGCCGACGCGGGCTGCCAGGTCATTCAGATGGAGGAGCCGCAGATCCATCTGCTCGCCGCGCGCGGGTACGTGGACAAGGTCATCAACCCCGAGTTCATGCTCAAGGTCTTCAACAACACGGTGAAGGGACTTCGTGCCAAGACGGAGGTCTGGTGCCACACGTGCTGGGGCAACCCCTCCCAGCAGCGGATGTTCGGCAGCGTCCAGAGCTACAAGCCGGCACTGACGCTCCTCAATCAGGTGGACGCGGACGTGATCACCTTCGAGATGAAGAGCTCGAACGCGCTCGACCTCGAGGACGTCGGGAAGGCGATCACCAATATGAAGGTGTGCATCGGCGCGATCGATCACCACACGCTGCAGGTGGAGTCGCCGGGCGAAGTGGCCGACCTGATCCGTCAGGCGCTGAAGGTGATCCCGGCCGAACGCCTCGTCCTGTCCTCCGACTGCGGCATGGGGCGCGAAGGCATGAGCCGCCGCCACGCGTTCTACAAGATGATCGCCCTGGTGCAAGGCACCAACATTGTCAAGAAGGAGCTGGGGCTGCCGCTGACCGAGAGCCTTGGTGCCGATCCAAAGTTTTCATTGATCCGAACAACGTAGCGCGCAGGCTTCAGCCACAACGTAGAGCGCAGGCTTCAGCCTGCGCGGAGAGACGAGAGACCGTTGATTAACGCCGCCATTGTGGGCATGGGTTGGTGGGGCCGGACCATCGTGGAATCGGTCCAGGCCGACAGCAACATCGTGCGCTTCGTCGCGGGCGCGACGCGAACGGCGTCGCCCGAGGTGAAGGCCTTCGTCGACGCCCAGAAACTGCGTCTCGTGGACTCCTACGACGCGCTGCTCGCCGACCGTTCCGTGGATGCGGTGGTGCTGGCCACCCCCCATTCGATGCACTCGTCCCAGGTCATCGCGGCCGCCGCCGCCGGCAAGCACGTCTTCTGCGAGAAGCCGTTCGCGCTGAAGAAGGCCGACGCCGAAGCGGCCGTGGCGGCGACGGCGAAAGCGGGCGTCACGCTCGGCCTCGGCTACAACAGGCGCTTCCATCCCGAGATGACGGCGCTGCGCGAGCGCATCCGCACGGGCGCCCTCGGGACCGTGCTTCACGTCGAAGCGACGATGACGTTTCCCAACGCGCTGCAGCTGAAGCCGGAGGCATGGCGTGCACAGCGCGACGAGACACCCTGCGGCGGGCTCACGCCGATGGGTGTGCACGCCATCGACGGCATGATCGACCTGTGCGGCGAGATCGCGCAGGTCTACTGTCAGAGCTTTCACCGCGTCGTGCCGGTGGACAGCGACGACACGACCTCGATGCTGTTCCGCATGAAGAGCGGCGCGTCAGGGTATCTCGGCACGATCACCGCCACCGGGCCCGGCTTCAGCTTCCAGGTGTTCGGCTCGAACGGCTGGGTGCGCCTCGAGGGCATGACCCACGTGGCGGGTGCCTCCTCGGAGGAACGCCGGACGCGTCTGTTCAGCACGTGCAAGTTTCAACCGATCAAGGGACCGGCCGAAGTCTGGGAGGCCGCGCGCCTCGACGTCACGCGCGCGTGCCTGGAGGCGTTTGCCAACGCCGCCTCCGGCGGCGCGCCCTATCTGATTCCGACCAGCGAGATGATTCACGGTGCCGCCGTGACCGAGGCCGTGGTGAAGTCGGCCGGATCAGGGAAGGTAGAGCAGGTATGAACCTCGGGAAGGGCCTCGGTCACCTGACGTACTCCACACTCGTCCACCCGACCGACAATTGGGATCAGCTCTGGAAGAGCGTCAACACCTATCTGCCCGCGGTGAAGGCGCGCATGGCGCCGCACGAGAAGTTTGGCGTGTGCCTGCGGATATCGGCCCCGTCGGCGGCCGCGCTCAGCGCGGATCCGAGCAAGCGCGCCACGCTCAAACAGTTCTTCGCCGACCAGGACCTCTACCTCTACACGGCGAACGCCTTCGTCTACGGCGTCTTCAAGAAGCAGGTGATCAAGGAGGACGTCTACGAGCCAGACTGGCAGACGCCCGAGCGCCGTGAGTACACGAAGCAGGTCGCGAATCTTCTCGCCGAGTTTGCGCCGGAGGGTGTGAACCCCTCGATCCAGAGCGCCCCCCTGGGCTTCAAACCCAAGGTCACCGGCGATCACGTCGTCAACGAGTACACGACGAACGTCATCGACGTCGTCGCGCATCTCGTCGAGCTCAAGAAGAAGACGGGCAGGACCGTGACGCTCGGCCTCGAGCCCGAGCCGCGCTGCTACCTCGAGACGACCGACGAAACGATCCAGTACTTCAAGAACCACCTCTTTTCGGGCCCCACGGCCAAGCGTCTGGCGAAGCTCACTGGCCTGAACGAAGCCGATGCGGCTCAGGCCATGCGCGACTATACCGGCGTCGTGTTCGACATCGGCCACCAGTCGGTGGGCTACGAGGACATCCCGGGGTCACTGGGTAAACTGGTCAGCGCGGGTGTCCAGATCGTCAAGCTGCAGGAAGCGGCATCCATGTACATGCCGGCGGTGACGCAGAAGACCGTGGATGCGCTGCAGACCTTCGCGAAGACGATCTACCTCTCCCAGACCTGCCAGAAGAAGGACGGCAAGACGACCTGGTTCCTGAATCTCGAAGATGCCTTCGAGGCCTGGTACAAGGACCCCGGCCCGCGCGAGTGGCGGACGCACTTTCACGTGCCCGTCTTTCTCGACGACCTGGGCGCCTTCGGCACCACACGGTTCGCGCTCGAGCAGGCGTTGGCCTTTCACAAGAAATCACCCCTTTCGGCCCAGCTCGAAATCGAGACCTACACGTGGGATGTACTACCTGACCATCTCAAGACCGGCGATATCGTGGACTACGTGTGCCGGGAGCTCGACTGGGTGAAGGGGCAACTCCAATAGCTTGGCAATAACCCGGAAAGTCAACAGCCGGAAGGGGAAAGTGGGGAAGTCGGGCTTTATTTAACCTCCACTTAAAGATCTGGGGCGGCCGCGCAGTATGTACTAGGTAAGGTATGAAAAAAGCTCTGATTGTCGTCGTAACCCTGCTTGTCCTCGGGGGGGGCGGATACTACGGGTACCAGGTCTATAAGGGGCCCCCGCCCGGGATGCAGCTCATGACGGCGACAGTGAGCCGCGGATCCGTCGTGCAGGGCATCGACGCGACCGGCCGGTTGCAGGCCGTGACGACGGTGCAGGTCGGGTCGCAGGTGTCGGGGACGATCAAGGCGCTCTACGCCGACTTCAATACACAGGTCAAGAAAGGCCAGGTCATCGCCGAGCTCGAGCCGTCGCTGTTCATCACCCAGGTCGAACAGGCCGAGGCCAGCATGGTTCGCATCCAGGCCGACATCGAACGGTCCAAGGTCCAGCTCGAAGATTCGAAACTCAAGCTGGCGCGCGCGCGCGATCTGGCGAAGAAACAACTTCTGCCGCAGGCCGATCTCGAGACGGCGGAGGCCAACGCCCGGAGCGCCGAGGCCTCGCTCAAGTCCGCGGAAGCGCAGCTCGTGCAGGGCAACGCCTCGCTCAATCAGAACAAGGTCAATCTCAGTCACACTGTCATCGCGGCGCCGATCGACGGCGTGGTCATCAACCGCAACGTCAACGTCGGCCAGACCGTGGCCGCCAGCATGCAGGCTCCGGTGATCTTCGAGATCGCCAACGATCTGTCGCAGATGCAGGTGAGCGCCAACATCGACGAGGCGGACATCGGCCAGGTCAACCCCGGCCAGCCGGTGAGCTTCCAGGTCGATGCATTCCCGGGGCAGAACTTCTCTGGCACCGTGGTCCAGGTGCGGCTCAACCCCGTGATCGAGCAGAACGTCGTGAGCTACGTCACGGTCATCAGCGCACCCAACCCGGAAATGCGGTTGAGGCCGGGGATGACGGCCAATGTCACCGTCGAAGTTGCGCGTGTCGACGACACGCTTCGCGTGCCGACGGCCGCCCTGCGCTTTGCGCCCACGCCGGAGCTGTTTGCTTCGCTCGGTCAGCCGGTGCCGGAGTCAATGACGGCGTCCGCCGCACCGGCGGGCCGCGGGGAGGACGACGCTCAGGCCGGCGGCTCTCGAGGCGGCGCGGCGGCGGGGAACCGTGAAGGACGCGGCGGCTCGGGCAGCGGCGGCTTCGCCTCCGGCGGCGAGGGTCGCGCGGGCGGCGAGGGTCGCGGCGGGAGCGACCCACAGCGCGAGGCTCTTCGCGCACAGTTGTCGCAGATGTCGCCGGAAGAGCGGCAGGCGTTCTTTGCCGCTCGCGGCGGCGGCGGTGGCCGCGGGTTCGGCCAGGGCGGCGGCGGACGCACTGGTGGCGGCGGACGCGGCGGAGAGGGCCGGGGCAACGCTCGACCGGGCGGGCGTTCGGGCGAGGGGCGGCGCTCCGTAGGACAGGTCTGGACGGTGGTCGATGGAAAGCTGACCGCAGTCCCGGTTCGAGTCGGGATCACCGGTGGAACCAACGTCGCCGTGTCGGGACAGGGCCTCGAAGAAGGCATGATGCTCGCGACGGGCGTCATCGAGACGACCGTGGCGGCGACGCCGCTTGGCGGCGGCAACCCGCTGCTGCCGCAGCTCGGTCGCGGACGAGGCGGCAACTTCCTCAACTTCGGCGGCGGCGGGAATCGCGGAAACCAGGGCGGGAACCGCGGCGGGAACCAGGGCGGCGGGAACCGGGGCGGCGGAGGACGCGGCCAATAAATGGGCGAGCCGCTCATCACCGTCCGCGATCTCACGAGGACGTATCACGTTGGCGAAGTGGACGTCCGCGCGCTTCGCGGCGTCTCGCTCGAGGTACAGCCGGGGGAGTTCATCGCCTTGACCGGCCCGTCCGGTTCGGGAAAGTCCACGTTCATGCACCTGCTCGGGTGTCTCGACACGCCCACCTCCGGAACATATCGCCTCAACGGCAACGACGTGGCGCATCTCTCGAAGCGCGAGCTGGCGCGCGTGCGGAACAGAGAGATCGGGTTCGTCTTCCAGGGATTCAACCTGCTGCCAAGAACGACCGCTCTCGAGAACGTCGAGCTCCCGTTGCTCTACGCGCGCATGCCCGGCAAGAAGCGGCACACGCTCGCGAAGGCCGCGCTCGAATCGGTCGGGCTGGGCGACCGTATGCATCATCATCCCAATCAGATGTCCGGCGGCCAGCAGCAGCGCGTGGCGATCGCGCGCGCGCTCGTCACGAATCCGCTCCTGCTGCTCGCCGACGAGCCGACGGGCAATCTCGACTCGCGGACGAGCGTCGAGGTCATGGATATCTTCCAGCGGCTGAACGTCGAGAAGGGGCTGACGATCGTGCTCGTGACCCACGAGCACGACATCGCGGAATACGGGACGCGGATCGTGGCGTTTCGCGACGGGCGCGTTCGCACCGACGAGCCGGTCAAGACCCGGCGCGCGGCGTCGGTCGAACTGGAACACCTCGCCGCTCAGGCCGACGAGGCCGACCAAATCCTAACTGCATGAGGACGCCATGGCTCTGCTCATGACCTTCGTGATCGCCGTTCGGGCCCTTCGGCGCAACGCCATGCGGACGGCACTGACCGCGCTGGGGATGATCATCGGCGTGGCTGCCGTCATCGTCATGATGGCGCTCGGCAGTGGCGCGCGGAATGCGATCGAGACGCAGATCCGCAACGTCGGCTCCAACCTCGTCACGGTGAACGCGGGCTCCAACCGGAACTGGAACGTGCGAG
>DASTDQ010000195.1:0-4494 GCA_035710305.1 Vicinamibacterales bacterium
TCGAGCCGCACGTAGCGGCCATCGTCGCGGTCGTAGCCGGGTTGGAACCCGAGCATGTAGTAGGAGCTGTTATCGCGCACGATGGTGTCGAAGAGGTCGGGCCAGTTGTTGGAGTTGATCAGCGCGGCGCCGCCCGTGGCATCCGCCAGCGCCCGATACAACCCCACTTCCCCAAGTGGCAGGAGGTCGGTCGTGAGCCCGTTTGGATCGATCGGGTAGATCGCCAGATTGCTCCGCGTCGCGGCCGACATCGCCGCGTGCGCGTCCTCGCCGGCGACGCTCAGGACGCCGCCCTGATAGTCGATGAGGTCGTACATGTCGACCGGCGGAGCCGCAGTAAACAGCAGGAGCGCCTTGTGGTGCCCCGGCATCCGTGCCGTCATCTCGGTCAACATTCGCAGGCGCTCGAGGTAGTCGGACCTTCCCCCCCTCCGTATCGAAGGGCCGCTTGCGAAGGGCGATGGAGCGACCTGTGTGCGTGACAGCGAAACCAGCGTCGTGCCTGCCAGCGAGTTTTCCGTCGAGACGCTGGCCAGCGAGAGGCTGGGCAACGGCGCCCCACTCGCATGTGAGCCCGTGAATCGGTCGATCGCATCGAGCAGCAGCCGCGGGCTGCTCGTGAAGTCCTGCACGCCGTCGGGCCGGCCAGGGCCAAGCACCGCGACGGCACCGACATCATTGGGTCCGAAGTGCTGCTCGATGAACTGCCTCGCGAAGTGACGGGCGCGCAGGGTGCTCGAGCCGCCGAGCGGGCCGAACGCGAACAGGTAGACGCGCCCAGGGGGACCGTGGTTCGACAGGACGTCGGGCCTGGCGAGTGGCGGCTTGATCGACCCGGGCAGATGGATCGGGAAATCGACGGCCGAGAACGCCCTGATCGGCCTCGGCTCGCCGTTCTCGAGCACGGTGAAGTCGTCTGCCGTGAGGCCGGTGACTGGCTTGCCGGCGCTGTCAGTCACGTAGACGTCGATCTCGATGGCTTCGATGGAGGCGCGAAAGGTCGCCTGCTGGGCGGCGAGCGCCGTGGCGCCGGCGGCGAG
Source organism: Vicinamibacterales bacterium (assembly GCA_035710305.1). Taxonomy (GTDB): domain Bacteria; phylum Acidobacteriota; class Vicinamibacteria; order Vicinamibacterales; family UBA2999; genus Gp6-AA40. The sequence continues at coordinate 1,041 of DASTDQ010000195.1, forward strand.
CGTGAGCGCGGCAGCGAGACGATGGATCATGGTCCCTCCAGGCTCAGCGAAAGATGCTGACATCACGGGCAGACCGAGTCAAACTCCCCCCGATGCTGACCGCCTCCGGCCGCCATGCCGCTGCCGCAGCAGTCCTTGTCGTTCTGCTGTGCCCCGCCGCCTGGGCGCAGCAGATCACCGTCATGACCTCGGGCGGCTTCACCGCGCCTTATCTCGAGCTCGTCCCGGAGTTCGAGCGCACGACGGGAAGCACGGTCACGAGCGTGTTCGGCGCGTCGATGGGCGGTGCGCCCGACTCGATCCCGGTCCGCCTCGCACGCGGCGAAGCAGCCGACGTCGTGATCCTGACCTCCGATGCGCTCGAGGCGCTCGCAGCGCAGGGCCGCATCGCCGCCGGGACGCGCGTCGATCTCGTGCGATCGCGAATCGGCATGGCCGTGCGCGCGGGAGCGCCGAGGCCCGACATCAGCACGGTCGAGGCGCTCACGAGGACATTGCTGTCGGCGAAATCGATCGCGTACTCGGCAAGCGCCAGCGGGACGTATCTCTCAACCGAGCTCTTTCCGCGCCTGGGTATCGCCGATCGGATCAGGACGAAGAGCCGTCGCATCGAAAGCGAACGCGTCGGCGCGGTCGTCGCCCGCGGCGACGCCGAGATCGGTTTTCAGCAGGTCAGCGAGCTGCTGCCGATCGCGGGCATCGACTACGTCGGGCCGCTGCCGGACGAGGTGCAACGCGTGTCCACGTTCTCCGCGGCGGTCGTCACGGGAGCACCAGAGCCCGAGCGAGCCCGCGCGCTCATTGAATTTCTGGCATCGCCCGCCGCGCTACCGACCATCCGCAAGTACGGCCTCGAGCCTGCGAAAGGGTCAGACCCCGACTCAGAATTGCAGGCGGTCGCTGCACGCCCGCCGCTCCGGCAGCTTCGCATCGTGGCGCCGGCCGCACCGGGCGGGGGATGGGACCAGACCGCGCGGGTGATGCAGCAGGTGCTCGAGCGCACGGGGCTGGCGCGCACGGCCCCGGTGGAGAACATCTCCGGCGCGGCCGGCACGATCGGGCTGGCCCGCTTCATCGGCGCCGAGCGAGGCAGCGCCGACACGCTGATGGTGTCCGGCCTCATCATGCTCGGGGGCATCGTCACGCATCGATCGCCCGTCACGCTGCACGACGTGGTTCCGATCGCGCGGCTGACTGGCGAGTACGAGGCGATTGTCGTGCCGGCCGGCTCGCCGTTTCGATCGCTCGCGGATCTCACGGCGGCGCTGCGCGAGCGCCCGGAAGCCGTCTCGTGGGGCGGCGGGTCGGCCGGAGGGAGCGATCAGATACTGGCCGGCCTCGTGGCCGAGGCCGTCGGTGTGGCCGCAAGCCGCATCAACTACATCGCGTTCTCCGGTGGTGGCGAATCGCTTGCCGCCATTCTCGGAGGACAGGTCTCGGTGGGCGTGAACGGTCTGGCCGAGCTCGCAGCCCACGTCGAAGCGGGCACGCTCCGCGTCCTCGCCGTGTCGAGCGCCGAGCGGCTGACCGGGCTGGACGCGCCGACGCTTCGCGAACAGGGCGTTGACGTGGAGTTCGAGAACTGGCGCTCGGTCGTGGCGCCCCCGGGCATCAGCAGAGAGGATCGCGTCAGGCTGGAAGCGCTCGTCGGCGACATGGTGCGATCCACCGAGTGGCGCGACGCGCTGAGCCGCTACCGCTGGATCGATCGGTACCTGTCCGGATCGGACTTCGACCGTTTCACGGCCGCCGAAGAAGCGCGCGTCCGGACGATCCTGCGCCGGCTCGGCACGGGTGATGAGGAAAGCGGGACGCTCGCCTCCGCCGGCCCCTATCCACTGGTGATTCTCGTCGGCCTCGTCGCCACGGCGATCGTGGCGGGTCTTCAGACGAGGCGATCGTCGGCTTCGGTGGCGCCGCAACGTCGATCCACGTGGAAGCCGGTTGCGTTGATCGCTGCCGGCGTCACGTTGACCGTCCTGCTCGCGGAGCGCGCGGGATTCATCGTCGCATCGGCGCTGCTCTTCTGGTGCACGGCACGCGCGTTCGACGCGCGGCATCCCGTTCGAGACGCCCTGTTCGCCATCGCGATCTCGCTCGCCGCCTACGTGCTCTTCGCGCGTGTGCTGCAGCTGCCCCTGCCATCCGGCCTGCCGGGCGGCTGGATCTGACGCTTGCTCGACACCCTGCGCTCCCTGGCAGACGGGTTCAGCAGCGCGCTGACCGTTGCGCACCTTGCGTGGGCGCTCGCCGGCGTCACGCTCGGAACGGCCGTCGGCGTGCTGCCGGGCATCGGGCCCGCGATGACCGTGGCGCTGCTCCTGCCGGTGACGTTCACGCTCGACCCGACGAGCGCGTTCATCATGTTCGGCGGCATCTACTACGGCGCGATGTACGGCGGCTCGACCACGAGCATCCTGCTGAATACGCCCGGCGAGACGAGCGCGATCGCGACGGCCATCGACGGCCACGCCATGGCGCGCCAGGGCCGCGGCGCGGCGGCCCTGACGACGGCCGCGATCGGATCGTTCGTGGCGGGCACGCTGGCCACCATCGCGCTGACCTTCTTCGCCCCCTGGCTCGCCGGCGTGGCGTTGCGATTCGGACCCGCCGAGTACTTCGCGCTGACCGTCGTCGCGTTCGCGACGACGTCGGTGCTGCTCGGCGGATCGGTCGTGCGCGGCCTCTTCAGCCTGTTCCTGGGCCTGGCGCTCGGCCTGGTCGGCATCGATCCGCTCACCGGCAACGCGAGATTCTCGTTCGGCATCCCGCAGCTGCTCGACGGGATCGATGTCGTGATTCTCGTGATCGGTCTCTTCGCCGTCGGCGAAACGGTGTACCAGGCGTGGCGGCACCAGGGCGACGATGTCCCTCCCGTGCCGCTGCGCCGGACCACGGGGATGACGGCCGACGAGTGGAAACGATCGTGGAAGCCCTGGCTGCGCGGCACCGCGATCGGGTTTCCACTCGGCGTGCTGCCGTGCGGCGGCGCGGTGATCCCGACATTTCTCTCCTACACCGTCGAGAAGCGGCTGAGCGACCGGCCCGAGGAATTCGGACAGGGCGCGATCGAAGGCGTCGCGGGACCCGAAGCGGCCAACAACGCCGCGGCCGCCGGCGTGCTCGTCCCGCTGCTCACGCTCGGGCTTCCCTCGTCCGCGACAGCGGCAGTGCTGCTCGCCGCGTTCGCGCAGTTCGGCCTGCAGCCCGGCCCGCTGCTCTTCACCACGAGGCCCGACCTGGTGTGGACGCTGATTGCGAGCCTCTACATCGGCAACCTCGCGCTGCTCGTCCTCAACCTGCCGCTCGCCGGCGTCTGGGCGCGCGTGATGCTGGTGCCGCGCCCGCTGCTCTTTGCGGGCATCCTCGTGCTCGCCTCCGTCGGCGCGTACAGCCTGAATCGTTCGCTGCTCGACCTCGCGCTCATGTACGCCGTCGGCGCCGTCGGCTGCGC
>DASTDQ010000196.1:0-7829 GCA_035710305.1 Vicinamibacterales bacterium
TCGAGGTCTGACTTCAAGGCGGCCTCGGCTTCCTCGCGGACGCGAGCCACTTCGGTCTCGAGCGCCCGCGCTGCGGCTTCGTGCGCCACACGCCGCGCCTGCTGCGCGGCTTCGTCGCGGCGCTTCTCGGCCTCGCGCTGCACCTCTTCCTGCGACCGGCGTGCGGCCTCGGCTTCTCCGCGCAGCCGCTCCAGCTCGCTGGCCAGCCGCTCGTCCGCCTGGTGACGAACCCGGGCCATTTCCTCCTCGAGGTCGCGCGCGGCTTCGGCGAGCGCCGCCTCCTGCGCTTCGAGCGCGGCGGTTTCGCGAACAATCTGGGTCTCGATTTCGCTCTGCGCGCGCGCCTGCTCCGCTTCCTTCCGCAGGCGTTCGAGCTCCTTCTCGAGCTTGGCGTCCCCTTCGGCCTTCACGCGCGCGACTTCGGCCTCGAGCGCCCTGGCCGCCGCGTCTTCCGCGGCCTTGCGCGCGGCGCCCGCGGCCGCCTCGCGGCGCGCCTCCGCCTTTCGGTTCTCCTCTTCCTGTTTCAGCCGTGCGCGTTCTGCTTGCTCGCGTGCCTTCTCGAGCTCGGCCTTCAAACGCGCATCGGCTTCCGCCCGCAGGTGGGCGACCTCCGCCTCGAGCTCCCGCGCCGCCGCGTGTTCCGCGGCCCGCCGCGCCTCTTCGGCAGCTGCTTCACGGGCGCGCTCTGCCTCGCGCTGTGACTGCTCCTGTGCGACGCGCGCGGCGGCGGCGGCCTCCATGCGGATGCGCTCGATCTCGGCCTGTAGCTGGAGCTCTGCCTCGGATCGCGCTTTCGCAACCTCGGACGCGAGTGCGTGCGCTGCGGCCGCCTCGGCGGTCGCACGCGCCTCGTCGGCGGCGCGCTTCTCGTTTTCCTGCCGCGCGTGCTCGGTCGCATCGCGAACGCGCTCGATCGCGGCCTGCAGCTGGTGGTCCGCGTCCTTGCGCACCTTGTCCAGTTCCGCGGCCAGCCGCGCCTCGGTCTCCGCTTTCACGCGCGCCACTTCCTCGGCCATCGCGCGCGAGGCCGACTGCTCCGCGGCGGCCCTGGCCTCCTGCACCTCGCTTTCGCGCATCGCCGCGGCTTCGGCCTGGATTTGCGCGACCTGCTCGGCCTTGGCGCGCTCGGCGGCCTCCTGCGTGTGCTTCAACTGTTCGGCGAGCCGTTGATCGGCGCTCTCGCGTACGCGCGAGAGTTCGTCCGCCAGCTTGCGCTCGGTTTCGTTGCGCACCCGGGACAGTTCTTCGCTCAGCGCCTGACGGGCCTCGGCCTGGGCCGCCGCCCTGGCCTGCTTCACGGCGGCGTCCCGCTGACGCTCCGCCTCGGCCTGAATGCGCGCGAGCTCGGCGGCCCGTTGCTCGGCCGCCTCCTTCCGCACGCGTTCGAGCTCCGCGGCCATCTTCGCGGCGGCGTCCCGCTGCGCCGCGACCTCGGCCTTGATGCGCTCCAGTTCGGCCGCGCGCTGGATGGCCTCCTCCGCGCGCACGCGCTCGACCTCGGCGGCCATCTTCGCTTCCGCCTGGGCCTGGACCAGCGCGATCTCCGCGGCGTGCACTTCCGGATCGACCGAGCGGCTCGCCGTTTCCGATCGGTCCGCCGGCGCGCGTGCCGCCAGATCGTCGATGGGTAGGTACAGATCCTCCGATTCCAGTTCCTCACCGGCCGGCGTGGTGTCACTGTCGATGTCCACCGCCATCGACCCCACGTCGATCTGGCTGATGAGCGACTCGACCTCCGCGCTGGCGACCGAGTGTTCTGGCGGATCGGTCGCGGCGTCGTAGTCGTGCTGTCCGGTTTCGAGCGCCGTGGCCTGCGACAGCAGCTCGAGTTCGACCGGATCGATGAGGCCGGCGGACGCCCCGATCGACGAGTCGCGCGCGGTGGGTGTATCCGCGGGTGTGGGCGGCTTGGCGGGCATCGTCTTCTTCCCGAGCGACTTGCCGATCTGCTCGGCGAACGACGAGCGGTCTCCGTTGCGGAGCGAGGGGATCGACATCGTCTTCGTGCCGCTGGAGCCCTTGACCGATTTCAGGTGATCCAGCACACGGTCGCGGTGGCGATCGGAGATCGATTCACTGAAGAGCACCAGGTCGGGCACCTGGCGGTTGATGGCGACAACGGCCGCGTAAGCGGACGTCACCAGGACGAATTCCGCGCCGACATCGTTTCGCACGATTTGGCGCAGAGCTTCCGCCCTGGACGACTCAGGTTCGATGGCGAGTACACGGCCCACGTTCAGAGTCCACCCCTTGGTAAGGATCGACAGAATCGCAATTGATGTGCCACGACTGTAGGGAGCGAGGCGAGGCGGGTAAGTTCCACCGACTCCGTTGTTGCAGGCGTACTTAGAGCGAGAGCGCCGGCCGCAGCGGCTCCGGGCGCTGACGACTCTGGTCGGTCAACGACCGTTTTTCAGATCCGTCCTTGGACGCCGAGCGCAGTGGTGTAAAGCTGGTTCAATCCTCTTGCCGCCGCGCCGTCGGTCTATGTGATGATGTCGCCGCCATCGAGTTGAGCCCGCGTTGACCGCGGGTCGGGAGCCACGCGTATGCGAAATCTGACAATCGGCCTCGTGTCCGGCGTTTTTCTGGGGGCGGCGACCGCCACGCTGGTGGCGCAGCGGGGCGCGGCCTCCACTTATCCGGACGCCGTGACGGCGGACCCCAAACACTACTCGGTGTCCTTCGAGAACGACGTGGCCCGCTTTCTCCGCGTGAAGTACGGCCCGGGCGAGAAGTCGGCCATGCACCGGCACCTTCCCGGCTGCGTCATCTTTCTGACGGACCAGACGTTCAACTTCACGATCCCCGACGGGACGACGGAGCCGGCCATGGTGCCGGCCGGCGCGCTCGGGTGCAGCGACGGGAACGTTCACGCGGCCGAGAACATCGGCGACGAGGCCGAGTTCATCATGGTGGAGTTCAAGGATCGATCGGCGTTCAGGAAGTAACGCCCAGGGCGACGACGCCGGGACCTCCGGCGTACACCCTCGGCATCGACCAGGCGCACCGCGTCGCCGATCCGGATCGCTCGGCGAGAAACGTACGCTGCGGCGCACGCGCGGCCCAGTGAACGAGCCATTCGCCGACGGCGCGCACGCCGCAGCGGCGCCTTCTACTCGAAGGGGATTTCGCGCTTGTGTTGCGTCCCGACGCTGTCGGTAGCCGTCACGCGCGCGAACTTGATCCGGGTCGAGCCCCGCATGAACCTGGCGCCTCCGGTGCCGCCGAACTGGGTGAACAGGATGTCCCGGCTCGAACCAGGTTCTATCCGGGGAAGATTCGTCCGGAACGGCGCCAGCACGCCTGAGGGCACGAGCTCAATCTGCCCTTCCGTGATGGCCGAGCCCAGCTGGTTCCGGATCGTCAGATAGGTCGACGAATACGTAACGGTGAAGGGCGCATTGGCTTCCTCCTCGGAGGAGCCCCCGCAACCAACCACCAGGACCAGCGGTGAGCACACCGCAAGCAGAGACAGGAAAAACGACCGTCGCGTCATGCGCCCCCTCCTTTGTCGTCGAACCCGAGTGCAGCGCAATTCCAAGTCGCCAAATCGAACACAGGCGAGGTGATTATGCATCAGCTCCCCGTGTTCCAAGTTGTTACATATGACGGGGTTGACCGAGCACCACCCGAGGCGATACGTTCGTGGTTTCCGGGATTCGGGAGGGACTATGCGCAGCCGATCGTTGTTCGCTCTCTGCCTCTTCTTGCTCGCGGTCATGCCGCTGACGAAGGTGCACTCCGCGTCGTTTCTCCATCTCAACCCGGGCGGCGTGTCCGACCTGCCGGAAACCATCCCGGTGAACATCGTGTTTGTCGGCTATGACGCCCCGCTCATCGATCAAGCGAGCTTCCTGTCCGCGCTGCCGCAGACGTACCGGCCGATCGTCCGATCGCGGTACTGGTACGGGATCGTGGAAGAGCTCGGTCTGCAGTACGGGTTCAACTACAACGTGACGTTCACGGATGCGGCCTGGGAAGACAGCCTTTTCGCGGCGCTCTCGGCTCTTGCCACGCCGGCGCCCCGCACGCTGTTCCAGGATCAGTACAACGCGCAGATCCACAACGTTCTGGACGTCGGGACGAATCATTTCATCGACGCCCCGTCGGTCGAACAGTGGTTGATTGACCACGCGCCCGCGGGCGTCGACACGCAACGCAACACGATCTTCTTCATCAACTGGTGGGGCCGCCCGGACTTCAAGTTCCACGTCTACACGAAATTCGGAGAGGCCGATCCCGACACCGGCTACGACTTCGGCGTCAACCGGCAGAGCCGCAAGATCATCGCGTGGGGTGGCACCACGCCGGATGACGAGGAGAGCGGACTTGGCGCCCGCGGCGAACGGCGCGTGTGGTTCCACGATCTCTCGGCCGGACCGGAGTCGTGGACCGACAACTGGAACGTGGACGATGCCGATGTCGACGGCGACGGGGTTGCGGACTATCGGCTTCCGCCCACCTGGGAGTATCTGACGGCCGGAGGCTACCGGGCTGCGGCGGCCCTCAGTCCGGATCTCGCCCGTGTGGCGCGCTTCGTCGCGATCAACCTGCTCTTTGCGTCGTCGCCCCTCTATCCGCCGTACCTGTCCCCGTTGCGTCTGCCGGGCTCGCTCAACCTGGACCTCAATACGTACGAGGGGTGGAATGGCGTCGATGCATCGCAGGCCTACCAGACGCCCTCGCTGCTCGTCGACGAGGTCTCCGAGCTGCATCGGCTTCCATACACGCTCGACCAGCAGGACCTCGCGTTCAAGCAGGGCGCGAGGAACTGCCATCAGCTCTGGCTCAACGACAACGCCTGCTACCCGAATCGGCCGTATCCGGCGTTCGCCAACCTGTTTCTCTACAGCGCCTTCACTCTCGGTCAGACGCGCGACGGAGGCGGGGACTACGAGGGCATGCTGTTCAACTACGTGACCGGGGACAACCGGTCTTCAGGGCTTCTGGGATTCGCCGACGACAACTGGGTGGATGGCACCCAGAGCGGCGTCTTCAGCTTCCTCTCGCCGGTCATCACGTCGCTCGGCTACGGACTGACGACGACCGAGATTCACGAGTTCGGTCATCACATCGGGATGAGCCACCCGCACGATGGCTGGGACTCCGAGCTGGAGACGGACTACGGTCCCGAGGGCGACTTCTACTTCGCCTGGTCCGGAGACCAGAGCAACTCGGTCATGAGTTACGTGGATCTGAACTGGGACTTCAGCCAGTTCGACCGGGACAACTTCAATCGGTCTCACGCCGCCGGCTACATCGTCAACGCCAACGCGATTGCGGAGGCGGTGCTGGCGAGCCCGAATGCGGGCCTCGGGCTCGCGGAGCTCGACGCGGCCGACACCGAGGTGGGATTGGCCAAGGGCAGGCTGGCTGTTCACGACTACGCGGCGACGTTCGATCATGCCCGTCTCGCGTATCTTCACGCCCTCCGTGCGGCGACCCTGGCCAGCGTGAACGTCCCGGCGTCGGACAACGGCTGGGTCGTGGCACCGGCGCTTCGCGGCCGATCGCCGGTCGGAAGGACGTACAGCCACGTCGATCGGTACGGACCGGGCACCAAGCGATCGGATCAGTGACCCTAAGGCGGGTCTAAAGACCCGCCTCCACCAGCGCGCGCTCGTAGTCCTCGCGCGTGTTGAGATTCCGCAGCGTGCGCAGGTCTGCATCGGCGGTCATTTCGCGAGGACCGATCCGTCGCGTGTTCACTGCCTCGAGGAGAAATGCCGGGCGTAGACGGTTTTTTTCCAGCAACTCCTCGACACAGGCCAGAGTCGAACGGCGGTAGACGGCCGAGAGCGGGTGAGTGAAACCGTCGATCTCCATCACCGCCACGTCGTAGCCACGGGCGAGATCGAGCATCTGCCTGACAAAGCCGGGCACGAGCAGCGGTACATCACAGCTCGTCACGTACGCAGCATCGACGTCGGGCGGCAGCGCCTTCAATCCCGCGCGCAGCCCTTCCAGCGGTCCGCGCCCCTCGCGCTCGTCGCGCGTGACGATGACGCCAGCCGGCAATTCCGGCAACTCCTGATCACCTGCCGCCACCACGACAATCGGCGTGACGATCTCGCCGAGGATCCGGACGACGCGCTGCAGCATCGTCTCGGGGCCGAAGGGGAGGAGCGCTTTCGAAGTGCCCATCCGCGTGGACTTTCCGCCGCACAGCACGATGCCGCCTGGAGTCACCGGGGTGTCATTCCCAGCCGGACGAGCGCGTCACGGGTATCAGCCCTGGTCAGCAGCGATCGGAAGGCGGCGACACCGGCGCGCCCGGCGCGGACCTTGGGCACGACGAAATCGTACTGCTCTGGCTGCACGCGGATAAAGCCGAGCCCGGCGCTTCGCGCGATCGTGTCGAGTGTCACGCCCCAGTCGGCGCGCCCCTGCACGACGGCGGCGGCGACGGCGTTGTGATTGCGCGGCTGCACGGCGTAGCCCGCAGGCTTCGCGCCGTCGAGGAGCCGATCGACGAGCGCGCGGGTGCCGCTTCCCTGGTTGCGATTCACCATCACGCACGACGCATCCGAGGTCGCTGAGGCGATCGCCTCGGCCGCCGTCCGCCCTTCGAAGCGCGCGTCGCCCTTGCGAAAGGCAATCCCCTGAAGTCGTCCGTAGCCTCGTATCAGCTCGAGAGCGGGCGTCAGGAAGGGGAGGTTGTACTCGCCGCTCTGCGGGTCCAGCAGGTGAACGCCCGCGATGTCGCACTCTCCGCGCCTGGCGGCCTCCAGGCCGGCGAGGCTGCCCACGGCCAGGAACTTCGGGCGCACGCCTGTCTTGTCTAACTCGCCGAGCAGGTAGTCGAGGCCGATGCAGTGGCTGCCGATCACTACGAGATCCGCCAGCTGAAGCTCGTTCCCGAGCAACTGCACCGTGAGGAGCGTCCCGGCGGGAACGATCTCCTGGTGGCGATCGATCGTGGTGAATCCGTCGGCGCGGCTGAACGTCGTGACGCTGCCAGACCCTTGTCCCATGGGGTACGCCGCGAGCGACGAAAAATGACTCCCGACCCCATTACGTTTTTCGTCGTGTCCGGCTTCAGCCAGACCGGCAGCGTCTGGCGTCTCAACCAGTCCTACCAGCAGATACTCCGTCCGGCCGATCTCGCTGTTCACCTTGACCGCAAGCTTTGCTTGCACCGTCGCGCGAGCGCTCGTGCTGCGGCCGGCCATCGAGGTGAGCACCGGGGCGACGAACTCGTGAAACGTGAAGATGGCCGACGTCGGGAAGCCGGGCAGCACGACGACGGGTCGTCCGCCGGTCGAGGCCAGACAGATCGGCTTGCCCGGCTTGAGCGCCACGCCGTGCGCGACGATGCCGGGATCGGTCAGCTCGGCGACGACGCGGTAGGACACGTCGCCGGCCCCCTTGCTCGTGCCCCCCGACAACAACACGATGTCGGCGATCTCCAGCGCCTCGCGCACCTTCACCCGCAGCGCAGGCTCGTCGTCGGGTGTGATGCCGAGGCGGCGGGGCTCGCCGCCCAGCTCTCGAACGGCGTCGGCAAGCACCTGTGCGTTCGAGTCGTAGATGTGGGCCGGCTGCATCGGCTCGCCGGGCGCGATGATCTCGTCGCCTGTGGACAGGATGGCGACGATCGGCCTGCGCCAGACGTTTACCTTCGCGACGCCGATCGCCGCGAGGACGCCAGTGTCGCGGCTGGTCAGCACCTGTCCGCGGCGAAGCACCGTCTCACCGGCAGTGATGTCAGTGCCCGCGAAAGAGACGTTGCTGCCCGCCGTCACGGCACGGTGGACGTTGACGTAGTGGCTGCCCCCTGCCCCCTTGCCCCCTGCCCCCTTGCCCCCTGCCCCCTTGCCCCCTGC
>DASTDQ010000197.1:0-3489 GCA_035710305.1 Vicinamibacterales bacterium
GACCATCAGTGCGCCGACGACGATGAGCAGGGTGATCCTGCGCTCCACGAATCCGGCGCCGAGATAGATCGTCGCCACTGAGTACGGCAGTTCGGTCAGAGAAAGCACGCCGAGGTATTTCCAGAAGCTGTACCGAATCAGCCCCAGCACGTAGCCCGGTACTTCGGATGGCAGCGCCGCCTGAAACAGCAGCACGAGGCCAATCGGCGCTTTCACCGACACGCGATCCGCGTAGCGATCGAGCAGCGGGTTCGACGTGATCGCCTTGACGGCCGGCCGGCCAAGGTACCGGCCGATCGTGTACGCAACGACGCCGCCGAGGATCCACCCGAAGAGCAGCAGCATCGTGCTGATGCCCTTGCCCCAGACGTAGACGCCGACGGGAACGATCAGCGCGCTCGAGACGAAGGCCAGCATCGCCGACGCGGCCGCAAACAGCACGAAGACCGTGACGCCGAGGACGGGGCGATTGCGGATGAGGGCTTCCGCCTCGGGCAGGAAGCCGACGAGCCATCCGTGCAATTGCGTGGACGAGGCGACGACCGCCAGCGCGGCGACGAGCAGGCCGAGCATGAGCGCGCGGCGCCTGACCGACATGCCGCCGGACGCGCCGGGACGCTCGACCTTCGCGGGCGCTGCCTTGCCCACTAGCGGCGGGCTTCCTCGAGCACGCTGGCGTCGAAGAGCGACGCCAGCGTCGCGCGCGACCGCGGGTCGCGGCCCTGCTTCCGGGCCACCCACAGCTCTTCTTCGACCATGATGTCGAGCATGTCGGCGGGCACGGCGACTGGAAACGCGTGGTGGGGCCAGCTCCGCGCGACGACGTCAACCGGCTGGTTGACGGTCTTGGCAATCAGCGGGAAGTGACCGGCCGGCTTCGTCTTCATCTCGTCCACCGCGGCCAGCAGTGCGCGCACGAACTGCACGAGCTCGCGACGCCGGCGTGAATCGTTCAACACGTCCGTCGTCGTGTACAGGCTGAACAGCTCGCGGTAGATCCGGTTGTCCTGAAACACGATCGCGTCCGGGCCGAGCGACTCGATCGCGACCTGGGCCTCGGGCTCCCACATCGAGATCGCATCGGCCGCGCCCTGGACGAGGCCGGCCGCCATGCCGCCGCGCGGGAGATCGACGATCGTCACGTCGCTTTCGGAAAGCCCCGCGCTCGCCAGCATGCGGACGAGGCTGTAATGCGCGGACGTGTCGCGCGGAAGCGTCACCCGCTTCCCGCGCAGGTCGGCCAGCGTCCGTATGCCGGCCGAGCGCCTGGCGACAATCCGGTACAGACCCTCGGCAACCGTGAAGAGAATCCGCACATTCGGGGCGCCGGCGATCAGGAACTGCGTCTCGGCGTTCGTGGCCGCATGCGCGCTGTTGTTCGCCAGGTTCCTCACGCCACCGTTGATGACCCTGAAGCCGGCGCCGAGCGGTCCGTTGTCCGCCACGTACACCGGTCCGCCTTCGATGGTGGACGTGCTCACGGCCACGGTGAACGGCGCGTCAGCCGCGAGCGGCACCGAAGCGGGAACGGGGTTCTGGCTCTGGCCACCGAGGACGATCGAGGCGAGGACGACGCCGAGGGCGAGAACGATCAGTCGAGGCCTGGCTTGCATCATGATCACGGTCCGGCTGAAGCCGGACACTACGTCCAACCACGGTCCGGCTGAAGCCGGACACTACGTCAGACGCGCTCGTATTCTCGCAGACTATCTATAATGGCGCGCGGAGAAAGCATCACATGAAACGACGGGCCGTTCTTGCAGCGATGGTCCTCCTCGGCGCATTCGGGCTGCCGGCCGCGGCGCAGTCGCCCGACGGCGCCGCCGTGTTCCAGACCGCGTGCGCGTCGTGTCACGCCCAGCCGGCGCCCGACTCCCGCGCGCCGAACCGCGACACGTTGGCTCAGCTGGCGCCCGAAACGATCCTCACCGCGCTGACGACGGGCAACATGTTTCGACAGGGAACCGCGCTCACCGACGCCGAGCGTCGAGCCGTGTCTGCGTTCATCGCCGGCCGCCCCGTGGGAACGCCGGCGCCGCCATCAACCGTGGGACGCTGCACGACGACTCCCCCGCCGCTCAGAGCCGCTGATCTTGTGTCGGGATGGAACGGCTGGGGCACCGGCACGTCGAACACGCGTTTCCAGACGGCGGAGGCGGGCGGCCTGACGCCGCCGAGGGTGGCGCAGCTGAAGCTGAAGTGGGCGTTCGGGTTCCCCGGCGTCAGCTCCGCACGCGCGCAGCCGTCGGTCGTCGGCGGACGCGTGTTCGTGGCGAGCGAGAGCGGCGACCTGTTCGCGCTCGACGCGAAGACCGGCTGCACCTACTGGACCTTCCATGCGAAGGCGGGCATCCGCACGGCGACCTCGATCGGCCCCTACGATCTCAGGGCCCAGGCCTCAGGGCCCAGGCCTCAGTCAGGCTTTGCGGTCTATTTCGCCGACGGCAACGCCAACGCGTACGCCATTGACGCCGCGACGGGACGCGAGATCTGGTCGCGTAGAGTGGACGATCACCCATACGCGAAGTCCACCGGCTCGGTCACCCTGTACGACGGCCGCGTCTACGTGCCGACGGCCGGCGTTGGAGAAGAGGGGCAAGGCGGCTCTGCGAAGTACGAGTGCTGCTCGTTCCGCGGAAGCGTCACCGCACTCGACGCGAACACCGGCGCCGTCGCCTGGAAGTCGTACGTCGTGGACGAACTGAGGTCCCGCGGCAGGAACAAGGACGGCGTCCAACTGTGGGGCCCCGCCGGCGGCGGAATCTGGGCCGCGCCGACGATCGACCCCCAGCGCCGCGCGATCTACGTGGCTACGGGCAACGGCTACGCCGAGCCGAAGCAGCCGACCACCGACGCGGTGCTCGCGCTCGATATGGACACCGGGAAGATTCGCTGGAGCTTCCAGCCGACGCCGGACGATATCTGGACCGGTGGATGCCGCGCGCAGAACCCCGACAACCCGAACTGCCCCGCCGCGCTCGGGCCGGATTTCGATTTCTCGATGTCCCCCGTGCTCACTCGCCGCTCCTCCGGCGGCGACCTCGTCGTCGTGCAGCAGAAGTCGGGGATGGCGTTTGCGCTCGATCCCGACAAGCAGGGCGCCCTCGTCTGGCAGTACCGCACCAGCGCGGGAGGCGGCATGGGAGGCCAGTGGGGCGCGGCCGTCGACGGTGCGCAGGCGTACTTCAGCGTCAACGGCACCGCCGGAAAGACACCCGGCGGCATGCGCGCCGTGAAGATCGACACGGGCGAGGTCGTCTGGTCGAAAGAGGCCGAGGAGCGGATGTGCGGTACCGAGCGCGGCTGCAGCGCCGCTCAGGGCGCCGCCGTGACGGCGATACCAGGCATCGTGTTCGCGGCCTCGATGGACGGCGGCATCCGCGCCCACGCGGCCGACGACGGCACCGTCGTGTGGCAGTTCAACACGAACAGGGAGTTCGAGACCGTCAACGGCGTGAAAGCCAGAGGGGGCGCGATGGACGGCCCCGG
>DASTDQ010000198.1:0-4755 GCA_035710305.1 Vicinamibacterales bacterium
CGTATGCCTTCATCGGCCTCATCGACGTCGTGCTCGTGGTGCTGGTCGCCATCTTCTGGTTCGAGGTGCCGCTGAGAGGCAGCTTCCTGCTGCTGGTGTCGATGTGCGCCGTGTACCTCATGTCGACGCTCGGACTGGGGCTGTTCGTCTCGACGATCTCGAGCACCCAACAGCAGGCGATGATGACCGCCTCGTTCTTCTTCCTGATCCCGATGGTCTTTCTCTCCGGCTTCGTGTTCCCGATCGAGAACATGCCGGACGCGATCCAGCCGGTCACGTACCTGATTCCGGTACGCTACTTCCTGGTGATCCTGCGGGGGATATTCCTCAAGGGGGTCGGACTGGAGACTCTCTGGCCGGAGGCTCTCGCGCTCACCGGATGGGGTGTCGCGATCCTCGTGCTCGCGACGCTCAGGTCGACCAAGACCAGCGCTTGACCCTGGGCTCTGGACTCTGGGTGTGGATCTCATTGTGAGCGATTGACGACAATTTCCGCGGGTAGAGCCGCGTCCGGTCAGCCGCCGTTCGACCCGGCGCTCCGGTCGGACGTCATGGAAAACCAGGCCCTCCACCTGGCTTCGGCGACCCGCGCAGCTCCGTGAGCTGCGCGGCAGTCACGTTTCGGGCCCGGTTTACCCCCTTACGCGTGTCACGACGCCGACAGTCGCGCCTCTCGAACGTCGGCTGACCAGACACGTGTGGCCCGCGAGAACCAGTTCCCTGTGATCAGGACGAGAGTCACACCCTGGACTCTGGCTCTCGATTCTCGACGCCGAACCGGCGTTGGCCGCATCTTCGCGCGTGGCACTCCGTGCGGCCGACGTTCGGTCTTCGTCGCGTTGCGTCGTGCTACGATCCGCGCGGTCAACGACTTGGAGCACTCGAGCCGCCGACTCATTGCCGGCATCAGTCGCCCGCGCGGCTTGACTGCGGGCAAATCAATACTGGTTAGGCCTCACACGAGACGAGCCGACCAAACATGCGAGCTTCGTTGATTGTGATTGCTGCGTCTCTCGGTGGAATAGCATGCCGTGACATGGCGCCTCCGTGGCCGACAGCGGCATGGGCGGAGTCCAGTCCAGCGGCTCAAGGCGTGGACCCCGCGGCACTCGCGCAGCTCGATTCTGAGTTTGCCAGCGGTCGCTACGGCTACGTCAACGGCTTCCTCGTCATTCGCCACAGTGCCGTCGTCTTCGATCGGTCGTACACTCACGACTACGCGTCACTATTCGCGAGCGCACCCGACCAGAAACGCGGCCCGTACAACTACTACGATCCCTCGTGGCATCCGTACTACGAGGGTGGTCTATTGCAGACAATGCAGTCCGTGTCGAAGAGCGTCACGTCGGCGCTCATCGGCATTGCGCTATATCGAGGTGAATTATCCAGCATCGACTCAAACGTGTTGCCGTTTCTTGCGGACTACCGTCTACCCGCGGATCCTCTGCGCCAGAAGTGGACGATTCGCCACTTGCTCACAATGTCGGCCGGCATCAAGTGGGAGGAGGTCGCCCTCCCCTACAGCGACCCGAACAACACCTGCGCGCAGATGGAGGCGGCGCAGGACTGGGTTCAATTCGTGCTCGACCAGCCGCAAGTGGCGGAGCCCGGAGCGACGTTCGTGTACAACAGTGGCGCCACTCAACTCCTTTCCCAGGTGCTCAAGCATGCCACTGGTATGCACGCCGACGCGTATGCCCAAGCTTATCTGTTCAAGCCGTTGGGCATCTCAAGCTACTACTGGAAGCACACCCCGACAGGCCACGCCGACACCGAAGGCGGACTTTATCTCACGCCTCGCGATCTGGCGAAGATCGGCTACTTGTTCCTCCGCGGTGGTGTGTGGGATGGCACACGGATTCTGGCGGAAGAATTCGTTCGGGCATCTGCTATGACGCAGATCAGCACAGGGGCCGATTCTCGGGGTCTGGATTACGGGTTTCAGTGGTGGGTTGAGCGAAGACCGGAAGGCGCGGCGTACGCGGCCCTCGGGTACGGAGGGCAGCGGCTGATCGTTATACCGGATCTGGACCTCGTGGCTGTCTTCACAGGGTGGAACATCTTCGCCACGCCACCGCTCGACACGCGTTTTGCGATCGAGCGGCTCAGACAGATGGTCCAACGCAGGTGACAGTAAGGCCTGGACGTTATACAAGCGGGCGATCAATGAAGCCACAAATCGCTCGTGCGATTCTCGGCGTGCTGTGTATTGTGTTTGTCCCGGTCTATCTTTTTGTGCTGTTCGCTGCGTTGGTAGCAAGCGGGGATGAGCTTGTGCGCGCTCCCGGCGCTTGGTATGCAGCTGTGGCGCCGCTGGCTTACGTGGGATTCGTAGGCGCGTACGCGTTTGGTCTCGCGAAGCGTCGGATGTCGCGAACGATTGTGGTAGCACTGCACATCGGCGATGCGCCGGCATTGATGTACTCGTTCCTGGGACTGGGCCTCTTGCTGCCGTTGTTCGCGGCACTGTTTTGGTGGTTCATGAGGCAGGAACAGGTTCCTGTGGCTGCCTAACTGCCGCTGCACCTGACGGCACCGGGCCGCGCCGGTGGTATCGTGACTCGCGCGTGCCGCGGCTCATCGCTGGCGTTAAGCCTCCAGGGTTCAGCAAACGAACAGGGCGTACACTCGATCCGTGAAGTTCACGTGGGATCCGATTAAGGCTGCGGAGAACCTCAAAGGACATGGCGTCGACTTCCGAGAAGCGGCCACGGTTTTCGATGACCCGCTTTCGACAACGTTTCCGGACGTCGATCATTCCGTAGGCGAACGACGATTTCTGATCATCGGTATGTCAGCGGTTGGCCGAATCCTCGTAGTGTCGCATACTGAGACCGGAGACATTATTCGAATCATCAGCGCGAGGGCCGCTAGACGGCGCGAGCGACGATTCTATGAAGAAGACGAGTCGAATCCTCATTGACGACATGCGGCCGGAATACGATTTCGCATCTATGAAGGGCGGCGTTCGGGGCAAGTATGCGCGGCGAGCGCGCGAGGGGACGAACGTCGTCCTCATCGAGCCTGAGGTTGCGGATGCCTTCCCCACCGACGAAGCGGTCAACGAGGCCCTCAAGGGCGTTCTGAACACAACACGGGCCGTTCGAAGTACTGGCGGGCTGCCTCCCAAGACGCTGCAGTCGACGAGCCGCACTCCGCGTAAGACCCGTTCGCGACGGCGTGCACGCGCGGCTCGCGGCTGAGCGGCCGGGCGTGTGTGCCCAGGCATGACCGCTGGCGAGGAGGTGAAAGTCCTTCGGCGTTTCCGGCTAATAATCCGGTGCGCGCGATTCGCACGGCCACCTCAAAGACGTCTTTTGCCAGATCCACTGAACGAGACGAGAACCGAAGAATATCGTTGAGCACCCGAGAAGGGTGAAGGACGACCCGTTTCCGTTCAACCACTGCCGTGGCGTTCAGGATGCCGGGACCAGTCGCAGGATGCGATCGTCGCCTGTGTTCGTGCAGAGATAGAGATAGCCATCGGGGCCCGTGACGACATCGCGGAGGCGCCCGAACTCACCGTCGAGCAGGCGTTCCTGCGCGCTGACCTGCCGTGAGCCCGCGTTGATCGTCAGGCGCAGCAGATGCGCGCCGCGCAACGTGGCCACGAACAGGTTGTTGGTGAACTGCGGGAACCGCTGTCCCCGATAGAACGCGGCACCCGATGGCGCGATCGCCGGCGAGAAGAAGACCACGGGCGTCTCCATTCCCGCCCTGGTTGCCGATCCCTGAATGTCCGGCCACCCGTAGTTCAGGCCCGGCTGAATGACGTTGATCTCGTCGGTCCCCGTCGGGCCGTGCTCGGATGCCCATATGGCACCGCTCACGGGGTGCCAGTCGAAGCCCTGAGGGTTGCGATGCCCGAAGGTGAAGACGGGCGAGCTGAACCGGTTGCCGGGCGCCGAGCTGCCGCCGGGCGTGATGCGCAGGAACTTGCCTGCCAGCGAGGCCACGTCCTGCGCGAGCGACGTATTGTTGGCGTCGCCCGCCGTGGCGTACAGCAATCCATCAGGCCCGAACTTCAGCCGCCCGCCGTCGTGAATCGTCGCGGCGGGGATTCCGTCGAGCAGCACCACGCGTTCGCCGAGCTGCCCTGACACCTCGCGATACCGCACCACACGATTGACGGCGCCGCCGCCGGCCGCCGCCGTGTAATAAAGGTACACGAAGCGGTTCTGCTGGAAGCCAGGGTCGAGCGCGAGCCCGAGCAGTCCGGCTTCACCCTGGGCGAACACATCCTGGAGGGTCAGCGCCAGCCCGGCGGAGAAGCTGGTCATGTCCACGATCCGCACGCGCCCCGGACGTTCGGTGACGAAGAGACGGCCGTCCGGCGCGAACGCCATCGACCACGGGATCTCGAGGCCCGTCACGATCGTCTCGACGCGGAAGCGGACGCCGTCACGCGTGGTGAAGACGCCGCTGACGTTCGCCGGCGGAGGCGATTCCGGCGGCGGGTCCGACGAACACGCCCGCGCGTTGACTGACTGGGCGATCAGCAGCGCCAGGACGGCGCCGCCGAGGAAGTGTGCCATCACGCTGAATGTTGCATGTTGAGTTTCGTCACGCAACCTCAGCCGCGCGAGCTTGCGCTTCGCCGGCTTTGACGTCGACCTTCCTCAACACGAGCGCGCCAAGAACGAAGAACACGATGACTGAAAGCACGGCTGCGCGGCTGGAATGGAACAGCGTCACAGACACGGCAAAGAGCGTTGGACCCGCGATGTGGGCGAACTTCTCGAAAACCGCGAAGAA
>DASTDQ010000199.1:0-7612 GCA_035710305.1 Vicinamibacterales bacterium
GCGAAGGCCGCTCTCTCGCTCGTCCTTCGACACGACGTCTGCCTTGATGCGGCACGAGTCCACGATGATCGGCGTCAGAGCCCGGCTGTCCTTCGCGAGGATCGCCTTGATGTCCGAGTCGATGCGATCGAAGAGGTCGCGCCGGGCGATCACGCCGTACTTGACGACCTCGTAGAGCCCGGACCGGAACTCACGGCGCGGGAGCGTTTTCAGCAGCAGCGGATCGACGACCACGAGCGCCGGCTGGTGGAAGGCGCCGATCAGGTTCTTCCCGAGCTGATGATTGACACCGACCTTGCCTCCGATCGCGCTGTCCACCTGCGCCAGCAGCGTTGTCGGGACGTGCACCAGCGAGATCCCTCTGAGGAACGTCGCGGCAGCGAATCCTGCCGTGTCGCCCACGACACCGCCCCCGACCGCGATGATCACGCTGCCGCGATCGGCGCCCGCCCGGATGAGCGCTTCGTAGATGCGCGACACCGACTGGAGATTCTTGAAGCGCTCGCCGTCGGAAATGAGGATGGGATCCGTGCCTCCGAGCACCGCCTGCAGCCGTGCGCCGTGAAGGCGCCACACGGTCGGGTTCGACACGATGAACCGCTTCGGGCCGACGCCGTGCCGGTCGAGCAGAGTGGTGATGCTGTCGCTGGCACCTTCTCCGATCCAGACCGGCGAAGTGCGGGAGCTGGTGATGACATCGACGGAGATCAGGTCCGCGGTGGTATCGATGCTCAAGTTGATAGGATAGCAGCCTGTGACTGTGCGCGGAGATTTCCTGATCATCGGCAGCGGCATCGCCGGGCTGCGCGCTGCCATCGCGCTCGCGGAGGCGGGCGACGTGGTCGTGCTCACCAAGGCCGATCCCCGGGAGAGCAACACCGGTTACGCCCAGGGCGGCATTGCCGCCGCGATCGGATCGGACGACTCCCCCGATCTGCACTTCGCCGACACGATGGCTGCCGGCGACGGTCTCTGCGTGACAGAAGCGGTACGCGTGCTCGTCACGGAAGGCCCCCGCTACGTGCGCGAGTTGATCGACTGGGGAGTGGCATTCGACCGTGACGCTGGCGGCGCGCCGGCGCTCGGCCGCGAGGCGGCGCACAGCGTGCGGCGTGTCCTGCACGCCCGCGACGCGCCGGGCCGCGAGATTGGACGGATCCTCTGGGAGAAAGTGCAGTCGCATCCACGCGTGCGCGTGTTCGACGATGCGCTTGCGATGTCGCTCATCGCGACCGGCGGCGTGTGCGGCGGGGCAACGTTCGTCGGCCGCGACGGCCGCCTCGAGCACGTCGAAGCGGAGCGAACGCTCGTGGCCACTGGCGGGGCAGGGCAGGTCTTTCGCGAGACGACCAACCCCGACATTGCAACCGGCGACGGCATTGCCATGGCCTTCGAGGCCGGCGCGCGCGTTGCCGATCTCGAATTCATTCAGTTCCATCCGACGGCGCTCAGCGTCGCGGGTGCGCCGCGATTCCTGCTGTCCGAAGCGCTGCGCGGCGAGGGTGCCTGGCTGGTGAACGAGGCAGGGGAGCGTTTCATGCCGCGGTACGAGCAAGCGGGCGATCTCGCATCGCGGGATCTGGTCGCGCGCGCGATCGTCCGCGAGGTCGAGCAGACGGGCAAGCCCGTGTACCTGTCGATGGCCCATCTCGATCCCGGCTTCGTGCGGCGCCGGTTCCCCACGATCGCTCAGGCCTGCCGACAGGCCGGCCTCGACCTGGCCACGGACCGTATTCCCGTGAGCCCGGCCGCTCACTACGTGATGGGCGGGATCGAGACGGATCTGCACGGCCGATCCTCGGTGGAGCGCCTGTTTGCCGCCGGCGAAGCGGCCTGCACCGGAGTGCACGGGGCGAACCGGCTTGCGAGCAACTCGCTGCTCGAGGGGTTGGTGTTCGGCGCCCGCGCGGCCGATGCGATGATGGCGCCCGTCGCCCCTGCTTCCCTCGGCCGAACCGCCGCTGAATCGGTCGTCCCCGCGCGCGACGGCGATAGTGCCCCGTCGGTTCGAGCGCTCCGCGAATCGATGTGGCAGCACGCGGGGCTGGTTCGATCGGCGGACAGGCTGCAGCCGCTCGCGCGCCGCCTGTCGGCATGGTGCGGAGATCTGGCTCGCGCCCGCACGGACTCGCCCGCGGATCGCGAACTGCGCCGCCTGTCGAGCCTGGTGACCGTCGGCCTGCTGATTGCGCGCGCCGCCCTGCGGCGTGAAGAAAGCCGCGGCGGACACTATCGCTCGGATTTCCCCCGCCGCGACGATATACACTGGCAGAAGCACGTCTCGGACGTGCTGATCTCCTGAGACAACTCCCAACTCCCAAACCCAAACTCCCAAGGCCACGTGGCGGCGGGTTGGGCGTTGGGCCTCGGGCGTTGGGAGTCGACTGATTTCATGTCCAAAGACGACGAGATTCCGGATTTTCCAACCGAGATTACGCCGCAGTCCAAGGACTTCGGCCGCTGGTACATCGACGTCGTCCGGCGCGCCGAGCTGGCGGACTACTCGCCCGTGAAGGGCTGCATGGTGATTCGGCCGTATGGTTACGCCATCTGGGAGCTGATGCAGCAGGGCCTCGACCGCCGGTTCAAGGCGACCGGCCACGTCAACGCGTACTTCCCGCTCTTCATCCCCGAGAGCCTCCTGATGAAGGAGAAGGAGCACGTCGAGGGATTCGCGCCGCAGGTGGCCTGGGTCACGCAAGGCGGGAACGAGCAGCTCGAGGAGCGCCTCGTGGTGCGCCCGACGTCGGAAACCATCATCGGCACGATGTATGCGAAGTGGGTGCAGTCGTGGCGCGATCTGCCGATTCTCATCAACCAGTGGGCCAACGTGGTGCGCTGGGAGAAGGTCACGCGGCTCTTCCTGCGCACGACCGAGTTCCTGTGGCAGGAGGGGCACACGGCCCACGAAACCGCCGAGGAGGCCGAAGAGGAAACGAGGAAGATGCTGGCCGTCTACAAGGATTTCGCCGAGGCCGACCTCGCGATGCCCGTCGTTGACGGCCTGAAGACCGACAGCGAGAAGTTCGCCGGGGCCGAGCGCACCTACTCGATCGAGGCGCTGATGCGCGACGGCCGGGCCCTGCAGGCCGGAACGTCGCACAACCTCGGGCAGAACTTCGCCAAGGTGTTCGACATCACGTTCCAGGCGCGCGACAAGTCGGTGCAGTACGTCTACGGCACATCCTGGGGTGTCTCCACACGGATGATCGGCGCCGTGATCATGGCGCACGGCGACGACGGCGGGCTGATTCTGCCGCCGAAGATCGCGCCCCACCAGGTGGTCATCGTGCCGATCCCGAGGGGGAACTGGAAGGAAACCGTCCTGCCGCGCGCCCAGGCGATTCGCGACGAGCTGGTCGGACGCGGCGTCCGCGTCCTGATCGACGACCGCGAGACCCAGACGCCCGGCTGGAAGTTCAACGAGTGGGAATTGCGCGGCGTTCCGCTGCGGCTCGAGATCGGTCCGAAGGACATCGAGAAGTCGCAGGTCGTGCTGGCGCGCCGAGACACGCGCGAGAAGGCCTCCGCTCCGATGGAAGGCCTCTCCGCCCACGTCGTGCAATTGCTCGAGACCATCCAACGGGCGCTCTTCGATCGTGCAATCGCGTTCCGGGACGACCACACGTCGAGGGCTGATTCCTACGCCGAGCTCAAGCAGATCATGGAAGGACGGCCGGGGTTCGTCGTGTCGCCCTGGTGCGGGTCGGCGGCGTGTGAAGCGGAGGTCAAGACGGAAACACAGGCCACGATCCGCAACATTCCGTTCAACGGTACGTCCGCGGCCGGGAAGACGTGCGTGAAGTGCGGCCGGGCCGCGACGGTGCATGCATGGTTTGCAAAGGCGTATTAAGGTGCGAGGATGCGAGGGTGCGTAAGCTCGTAGTTGGGACGTTGATTCTTCTGTGCGTGGCCGGGTGCAAGCCGAACACCCCGCTTCGCGTCTCGACGATTCAGACCGGGCGCTCGCTCAATTCCGACCGCAGCATCGGCCAGCACACGACGCGGTTCAAGCCGGACGACACGTTGCACGTGGCGGTGCTGACCGACGGCCCCGGCGCGGGGGCCATCACCGTGCGCTGGCGCTACCGCTCCAGCCTGGTGAGCGAAGAGACGCAGGAAGTCGCGTATCGCCTCAACGCGGCCACTGAGTTCCACATCACCAACTCGAGTGGATTCCCCGAGGGCGACTACACCGTAGAGATCCTCGTTGACAACAAGCCCTTTGCGACGCGCACGCTGAGCGTCGTGAAATAGACAGGCGAGCATCCAGACCCCAGGGCCTAGACAAATCCGGGCCACTTGGCGCGAAGTCCCTTGATCACCGGGCTCCGTCCGCCGAGCTTCGACCGCCGAACGATTTCACGTCCGGCCTCTGAGAGCTGATTCCGCCAGGCACTGCCCCTTCCCGACGCCGACCACGCCCGGGCGAGCGGTTCGAGACAACTCGCGTCGCCGGCCTTCACGACCGCGGCGAGAAACCCCGGCGGAAGAGGCGACTGTGCCGTGCTGAACGCCTCGCGAAGGTCATAGAGCGCGAGGCGGCTGCCGCGTTCAGCGAGCACCCTGTGCGTGGTCGAGCGCGCCAGAAGCCATGCGTCGCGCCGCCGGCCGGAGGCCGCGCTTTCCTCGCGCTCCCGGAATGCTTTGACGGCGTCGTGCAGCGTGGCCAGCGTGGCCCCGCGTCCGTGCGCCTCGACCCACTCGCGCGCAGCGACCGCATCGTCGAGCGGCGGACCAACGCTGGCCGGTGGCGGCGCCTGCTCCTTGATCGGGCGGACCAGGTGCTCGGGCAAGTCGGAGAGCGCCTCCGACGCGGCGAATCGGATCCGGCCCTCGCGGCTGCGATCGACGGCGATGGCCGTCACCGCCTCGAGCACGCGTGTACCCGTTTCCTTCGCCACCCACCCGCGCAGGACCGCGAGAGCGGCAACCACGGCATCGGCGTCCGCCGATTCGAGGGCGTTCAGCGCGATCGTCATCGCGCGCCGATCTTCCACTCCTTCGAGCGTGGAGATGGCGAGCGCATGGGCGGGGGCCGGGGCGCCGGATTCGAGGAACTTCGTCAGGCGGGGAAGCGCCCGCGTTCCGAGAACGCGCAGGCGGGCGACTGCGGCATCGCGCCGGACCGGGTCGCTGGATTGAAGGTCGGCGATCAGCCGGTCGATCTGAGAACTACCGTTCACACTTCTCCCTTCTCCCTTCTCGGTTCGTGTTCAAATTCGGGGGTTCGTGTTCGAGGTTCTGGGTTCGATGTTCCCCGATGGCGGTTCGTGGTTCGAGCGAAATCGCTGTGGGGCGTTTGCGGCAAATCGCCCGCGAACGCCGAACCCCAAACCGAGAACACGAACCTGAAACTGAACACGAACCGAGAAGGCTAGAACCGAGAAGTGTGAACGACAGGTCTCATGGTCAGTTCACGTCCGCCAACGGGATCACGCTTCTGCGGGCTTCCTCTTCTTGCCGAAGAGCCAGGCCAGGACGATGCTGATGCAGTAGAGGATGAACATCGGCGCGGCCATCAGCACCTGGCCCATCGGGTCGCCCCCCGGCGACAGCACCGCGCCGACGATGAAGATGATCAGGATGGCGTACTTCATGTTCCGCACGAGGAAGCGCGCCGTGATGACGCCCATCTTCGCGAGGAACAGTACGAGCGTCGGCATCTGAAAGATTGCGCCGAAGATCAGCACGAGCTTCATGTACAGGCTGAACGCGGGCTCGATCCGCGGCAGGAAGTCGACGTACTCGTTGGCGAAGCTGCCGAAGAACCTCCACGTCAGCGGAAAGACAATCTCGTGCGCGAAGGCGGCGCCCGCGATGAAGAAGACCGATCCCATCAACACGAACGGAAGCGCGAGGCGCTTCTCGTTGGCGTAGAGTCCGGGCGCCACGAAGAGCCAGACCTGCGTCAAGATGGCCGGAATCGCGATCAGGAGGCCCGCAATCAGGGCGATCCTGATGTAGAGCATCATGCCTTCGGTCGGTTCGGTGAACACCATCTTCGCATCCGGCCCGAGCGCTTCCTGCATCGGGACCATCACGAAGTTGTACAGACCCTCCGGCAGAATCGGTCCCCGCCAGGACCCTTCGCCAAGAAAGAAGCAGGCGATGATGACGCCAACGACGAGCGAGAGGACGGAGTAGATGATCCGGCGGCGCAGTTCGTCCAGGTGCTCGAGGAAGGACATCTTCCCCTGGGAGGATTCGGATTCCTCGTCCTCCCACTCGGGGTCTTCGTCCGCCGACTTGCTTGGAAAAGGCACTAGGGCCATGACGGACTGCGCTACCCCGCGGTCGTGCGGCTGACTGTGGACTCCTCGGTTGGCAGCGCGCCGGTGGATCCGGGTTCGATCGGCGCAGGGGTTGCCGCGGCCACCGCCGACGCCTGCTCTGCCTGCATCTTCGCGCGCTGATCGCGCTGCTCCTCGATCCGGACTTCTTCTTCCAGCGTGTGCTTGAGTTCGTTCGACGCCTTGCGGAACTCCCCGAGGCTCCTGCCGAGCGAACGACCGAGCTCAGGCAGCTTGCGCGGCCCGAAGACGATCAACGCGATACCCAGGATGATGATCAGTTCGGGTATTCCGATGTTGGGGAACATAATGCGTGCTCCAGCCGGCTCCGGCGCCGGCCTTCCCGACGTCTGCAAGTCGTTCTCTGGATTATAGAAATCCAGTCTAGACGGGGTCAAGGCAAGGGTGTACATTGCTAGTAATATGCTTGGAATGCGCAGTTACCGGTACCTGTCGGCCGCCGCCCTCGTCATTGCGCTCAGCGCCATCGCTGGCGGCCTCTGGGGCCATAGTGCGCTCGTCGCGCAGGACCAGATTCCGGACCAGTACAAGGTCTTTACGGCCGCTCTCGGCGCGATTGAAGACAACTACGTCGGCGAGTTCGAGTCGGACCGCCTGGTGTACAGCGCGATCAGCGGCATGCTGCAGACGCTCGACCCCCACTCGAGCTTCATGGATCCGCGCAGCTTTGCACAGATGCGGGAGCGCCAGGAAGGGCGCTACTACGGGCTGGGCATCTCGATCAACGTGGTCAACGGCGACGTCACCGTGTTCAACGTCTTCGAGGGCTCGCCGGCGCACCAGATGGGCCTGCGCCGCGGCGACGTGATCGCGCGCATCGAAGGGGAGGACGCCAAGGGGTGGACGAGCGAGCAGGCGGTGACCCGGCTGAGGGGCCCAAAACAGACCGCCGTCAAGATTTCGCTCCGTCGCGTGGGATACGACGGATTGATCGACCTTGCCGTGATGCGGGACGAGGTCCACATCCCGACGGTCCTGGCGGCCGTCATGCTCGATAGCAGCACCGGTTACATCAAGCTCCAGGATTTCGGCGAGAACACCGACCAGGAGCTCGGACGCGCCCTGGATGATCTGACGAAGAAGGGCATGAAGCGCCTCGTCTTCGACCTCAGGGGCAATCCGGGCGGCGCGCTCGATCAGGCCATCAGGGTGTCGAACCGCTTCCTGGCCAAGGGCGAGCTCATCGTGTATACGCGCGGGCGCGTGCCGAATTCCGATCAGGACTATCGCGCCACGGAGCGAAGCGATTACCTGAACGTGCCGATGATCACGCTCGTCAGCCGCACGAGCGCGAGCGC